>JAAYCX010000048.1 GCA_012729555.1 Acidobacteriota bacterium | reverse complement strand
CTGAAGCTGGGAGCCCTGGTGAAACGTTCATTCCGAAGGCTCGTCATTCATCTGCCCTTGAGTTGCCCCTGGGTGTCTGCCTGGCGATCGATCGCCGCCGCAGTCGGCGCGCAGCTCTGAACGCTTTTCATCCCTCAAACCGGGAAAAGAATACAGGCACGCTGGGAGAGGTGTGCGCATTATCGCCGGGGCGTTAGCCTGAATTTGCTCTTGGGTCCATTCGGGCCCATTTCAATGGTCCTTGGTCACCGTTTTCTCTGAAGTCACCGCCGCAATCTTGTTTCCAAGGAGCCAGAACCGCATTACAATGCCGTTTTCGGTGCACTTCGTGAATGAAGCGGGTTAAGAGGCTGTTGCAACGACAAATGCTTATCCGCAGATTACGCAGATTTTCACAGATCAATCCTATGTAATCTGCGCAATCTGCGGATCCCCAGCAAGCTCATCAACACTTTTTTGTGTTACTTGCCTGCAATTGCAGATCTCCCCGCCTTGGCGACGGCGTGATCGTTTTCGACAGTGCTTCCCGAGACTCCGACGGCGCCGATGACTTCTCCCGCCGCATCCTTGACCGGCACACCGCCGGGGAACGTAATCAATCCGCCGTTCGAGTGCTCGATCTGGTACAGAGATCCGCCCGGCTGCGAAAGCTTGCCGAGTTCGCCGGTATCCATGTCGAAGAAGCGCGCCGTGCGGGCTTTGCGGATGGAGATGTCGATCGAGCGGAGCCAGGCGCCGTCCATGCGTGTAAAGGCCTTCAAATTCCCACCTGCCAGAATCCACGAGAGCAGGTAGTCCGGTTCGATGATGCCCCAGGGAATACCCAGGCGCTTTCGGGCCTCTTCAAGGCGGGTGCGGAGTGGCTTCATGGCGTGACCTTGATGGAGCTGTTTTTGCTGGAACCGGCGTGGTAACCGACGGGCTGATTCTTACCTCCGGCATCTGCCCCTATATGCAACTGAAAGCCAATATGAAGGACGGAACCAAAGAGCTCGCACTTGCTCTTGCGGCGGCCATGAAGGGAAAATGAAACGGCCGCCTTCCTTTCATGCTCACTACAAATAGTGTATGGGAGCCAGTTGTCTGCGCAGCCGCAGCGCCTCCAGCAGCCCAACGGTTCCTGTCATCATGTTGTCGCCCCACGGCGCGCCCCATAGAATCGGCAGGCGGGAAGCGGCCAGCAGCTTGCGCTTGGGCCCGGTTGCCAGAATCGTCTGGACATTGGAAAAGCCGACGGTTTTACGGACCCAGGCGCCATGTCCGCCTTGCGCGACAATGGACGCATGGTCGACGCGGCCATCGGCCAGACCCACGATGAGCTCTTCCAGCCGTTGCAGGGTGAGATCGCGCGTATGGTATTCGACAAAACCCGCCGGCCGCCCGCCGGATACCGCAGCCACGACGGTATGGGAGGTTGCGATATCCAGAACGATGACGGGATCCTTTTCTTTCAGCTGCACATCCTGCAGGCCGCCGATAATAGCGGCGATGCCGCTGTCCATCACAAATATTTCCCGGGCGCCCAAGGGTCCCGCGCTCCGCGCCATGCCGGTCAGGCGGTTGAACGACCGGGGGATCTCATCCTGTCGAAAGAGCATCGGCTGGAAATCAGGGGACGGCGCCAGGAGATTTTCAAATAATGTATGCCGAAAATCGATATGGGACATTCCGTCCGGCGCCATGCCATGATCCTGGGCGCAAAGTACCGCCGCATCAGGATTCCAGGGCAGGCCGAGTCCGGTCAGAATGGTCTTTATGGTCTCCGGCTGAATATCTCCCAGAGTGAAGGATGAATACTTCGGATCGGCAAGATACCCTGCCATGGTTTCTTCCGGCACGATCCGGATGCCCGATGCACGCACCTTTTCAAGATGATGGCTTAACGTAGCGGCGGAGGATTCCGTCATCACCACTTCGTCTGTCTGGGCGCGTTCTTTGATGCAGGAGCTCACCACGCCTCCCATCTCCACTCCCGCAAGGGCAAGCGGCCCCCGGGATTTCCTGATCTGCCGGGCAAGGGTGCGCACAGGCGACGGCGCTACCGCCTTGAAGTGCTCCCCGGTCTCACTGTCGTACCACAACAGATCCATCGTTCCGGCGCCGACATCAACCATCAGATACTTGCTCATAAAAACTCCGGCCGCTTAATCCGCTTCATTCACGAAACGCACTGAAGACAGCATTGTAATGCCGTTCATGCTCCGTAGAAACAGGATTGCGGCGGTGATTTCAGAATAAGCGGTGCCCCAGGGACCATGGAAATGGGTGCCGGTACCAATCCCCGTTACGCCCGGGCTGACGGCGCGGGGGGCGCCGTTGTATAATCCCCGCACGCGGGTCTCCGGGCGAAACCAACAGCGGAAGGGGAGGAGCGGACCATGGCGGATAGGACTCTCGAGGAGCTGGAAAAGGAAAACGGGAAAGAAGGACGGGGGGCGCTGGTGGCGGCCCACGGGCGGGTCTACGACGTCGGGGGGAGCGCCCTCTGGAAGGGGGGGCGGCACATGGGGACGCACCAGGCGGGGGCCGATCTCACGGCGGAGCTCGCCGACGCGCCGCACGGCGAGGAGGTGTTCGAGCGCGTCCGGGAGGCGGGGCGTCTCGTGAAGCAGGGAGAGGGCAATGCGGAGCCGGTGCGCGAGCTGCCTGCATGGGCGGAAAAACTGATCGCCCTTCACTCGCACCCCATCTCGGCCCATTTCCCCCAGGCGTTTTTCGTCTTCGCCCCGGTCTTTCTCGCCCTCTTCTATATCAGCGGGAATCCCGGGTTCGAGCGCACCGCGTTTCACATCCTGTCGGCGGGGTTCCTGATGGCCTTCCCCGGGGCGGTCACGGGCCTCGTCCACTGGTGGTACAAGTACGGCGGAAAATCGCGCCCGGTCTTCAAACTGAAGATCGCGCTGTCGGTCCTGCTCCTGGTACTGGCCGGGGCGGGCGTCCTGCTCCACTTTTCCGCCGGCACCCTCTCCCCGGACGCGCTCCACTGGGGCGTGATCGCGCTGTACGTCCTGCTCCTGCCCGTCATCACCCTGCTCGGGCGCGCCGGGGGCCAGATCGTCTTCGGCGGGAAGGGGCGGTAGAGGCTCCGGCCGGCCCCGCCCGGGGAGGCGGCCGATCTGCTCCTTGAAACCGGCGGCGGCCAGGCGGTACCCTTTCTCTCTTGCGGAGGCGGGAAGGGAATGGACGGGGGGGGCGGTCGGGGGGGCAGGGATGCGGGTCGGACGCCGCTACTCGGCAGGAGTTTCGTGCTCGCCTCGCTCGCCTATTTCTTCGTCTTCATGGCCGGCGCCGTCTTCTACCTCTTTCCGCTCCATCTCGAGCACTTCGGGGCGTCCAAGGCGCGCGTGGGCCTCGTCATGGGGATCCACAGCGTCACCGCCATCATGGTGCGCCCCCTGTTCGGCCGCCTGCTCGACGAAAAGGGGGGGCGGGCGGTGGCGCTCGGGGGGGTGCTGCTGATGATGCTGTCGATCCCAGGCTTCTACCTGATCGGGAGCGCGGGATGGCCGGTGCTCCTGCTGCGCGCGCTGAACGGGATCGGCTGGGGGGTGGCGACCACCGCCATCATGGCCATCAGCTCCGAATGCTCCCCCCCGGAGCGGATGGCGCATTCGCTCGGCATCCTCGGCTCGGCGGGGATCGTGGCGGGGGCGGCCGGGCCGGCCCTGGCGGAGGAACTGGTCCGGCGCTTCGACTTCGACGCCGTCTTCACCGCGAGTTTCCTGATGCTGGCCGCCACGGCGGCGTGCGTGCAGGCGATCCGGGCCGCGCGGCCGGAGAGGGCGCCGGCGGGCGCGGCGACGAGGGCGCAACGGTTCCGGCTGCCGATCGGCCCCTCCCTGGCGGTGCTCCTGGTCATCGCCGCCATGCCGGTGGCCCACGGGGCGGTCCGGGGATCGGTCGTCAACTTCATCGCGCTCTACGCCTCGGGCGAGGGACTGGGCCGGATCGGCCCCTTCTTCATGGCCTTCTCCCTGGCGGCCATCCTCACCCGGGTGGGGATCGGGGATGTTTCGGACCGCTACGGGCGCAAGCGGGTGGTCCTCCCCTCGGCGCTCCTGATCGGCCTCAACATGTTCTGGATCGCCTCGGTCCATTCCTACGGCGCCTTCATCGTCAGCGGCTTCGTCGCCGGCTTCGGGCAGGGGCTGATCTTCCCCGCGCTCAGTACGTACGTGATCGACTTCATGGGGCGGGAGAACAAGGGCTTCGCCCTGGGGCTGTACCTGTCCCTGTTCGACGTCGGGATGGGGCTCGGGTCCCCGCTTTTCGGGTGGGTGTCGGACGTCGCCGGCTACCGGCCGATGTACATGGCCGCGGGGGGGCTGATCCTCCTCCTGACGGTGGTCTTCCACCTGAAAGCGCCGCGGATTCCGGCGCCCGCCCCCGTTTCGGAATAGGAACCGGGATCGATTCGCGCTTGTATTCATCCCCCGGTTGTCCTATCTAAGAGAACAGGGAACGAACGGGGGAGGGATCCCATGCCGGAGGAGCGAAGCAGGGCGGACACGATTTACGGCGGAATCGTTCTGCTGGCCGCCCTGGTGGTCATCATCGCGGGCATGAAGGCCGCGCGCGTGATCGTGGCCCCGGTCATGCTCAGCCTTTTCGCCGCCATCGCGCTCTCGCCCCTGGTGGCCTGGCTGACGCGCCGCCGGGTCCCCCGGGTCCTCGCGGTCCTGGCGGTGCTGGCCGTCATCCTGGTCCTGGGCGTCGTCACGGGGATCGTCGCCGTCGGGGCGTTCGAATCGCTCACCCGGCGGATCCCGTTCTACGCGGAGCGCCTGAGGATGGAGACGGCGGCCCTGATCCACTGGGCGCAGGGGCGGGGGCTCGACATCCCCGAAAGGGGGATCCTCGGCCTGATCGACCCCGGGGCGGCGATCACGGTTGCGGCCAACCTGCTCAGGGAGTTCGGCAACGCCGTGGCCAACGGCTTTCTGATCCTGCTCGTGGCGATGCTGATGCTGATCGAAGGGGCCGAACTCCCGGGGAGGATCCGCAAGGCCTACGCGATGGAGGAGAGCCGTTTCGCCTGGTTCGGGGCGTTCACGGCCAACCTCTACCGCTACCTGGCCATCAAGACCGTCATCAGCCTCGCCACCGGGGTCGCGGCCGGCGCCTGGCTCTGGTTTCTCGGAGTCGATTTCCCCGTCCTGTGGGGGCTGCTGGCCTTTCTGCTCAATTACGCCCCCACCATCGGGTCGATCCTGGCGGGAATCCCCGTCGTGCTGCTGGCCCTGATCCAGCTCGGGTGGGGGAGCGCGCTGCTCGTCGCCCTGGGCTACCTGGCGCTCAACCTCCTGCTGGGCACGATCCTGGAGCCGCGTTTCCTGGGGAGGGAACTCGGCATGCCCACCCTGCTGGTCTTTCTCTCGATGCTCTTCTGGGGGTGGGTGCTGGGCCCCATGGGCATCTTCCTCTCCATCCCGCTGACCATGACCGTCCTCATCGCCCTGAAGAGCCACCCGGACACCGAGCGGATCGCCGTCCTGCTCGGTCCGCGGGATCCGGCCTGACGGCGCCCGGTCAGTCCGCCGCCCCCAGCCCCCAGCCGCCGTCGACGACGATCTCCTGGCCCGTGATGTAATCCGAGGCGGGCGAGGCCAGAAAAAGAGCCAGCCCGTACAGGTCGCGGGGGAATCCCACCCGGTGCATCGGGATCGCCCGGGCGACCGCCGCCTGTTCCTCCGGGTCGTGAGCGTGCCCCCCGCCGATGTTGGTGACGATGTAGCCGGGGGCGATGGCGTTGACGGTGATGCCGTAGGCCGCGAGCTCCAGGGCCGCCGTGCGCATGAACTGCGCCGCCCCCGCCTTGGCCGTCATGTAGGCCGCCCCGATGGCGGGCTCGATGCGGGTGCTCGCGAGCGAGGTGGTGACGACGACGCGCCCCCGCCGGTGCGGCTTCATGTGGCGGGCGGCGGCGCGCACGGTCGCGAAAATGCCGTTGAGGTTGACCTCGATCACCCGGTTCCATCGCTGGTCGGTGTAGTTCTCGAGCGCCCCCCCGGGGAGGCGGGGACGTTCGGACCCGGCCCAGGCGCCGACAAAGCCGGCCCCCGGGTCGATCCCGGCGTTGGCGAAGGCGGCGTCGAGCCGGCCGTAGAGCGCGGCCGCCTCGTCGAAAGCGGCGTCGAGCGCGCCGTGGTCGGTGACGTCCACGAGAGAGCCGCGGACATCGAAGCCCTCCCGGCGCAACCGGCCGGTTTCGGCCTCGAGGCGCACGGGGTCCAGGTCCAGGAGCGTCACGCGCGCGCCGCCGGCGGCCAGGGCCTCGGCATAGCCGAGCCCGATGCCGCTGGCTCCCCCGGTGACGACGGCGCCGCAGCCGCTGACATCGAACAGATCGGAAATTTTCATGCCGGGCCCTCCCGATGACGGGACAAAAAAAAGGGAGGCCCGCGGGCCTCCCTGTCACGTTTTCTGCCCTTGAAAATGGCGGGGCCGACGAGACTCGAACTCGCGACCTCCGGCGTGACAGGCCGGCGTTCTAACCAACTGAACTACGACCCCACCTGATCAAAGGCGCCGAATAATAGCGCACAACCCGGGATCAATGCAAGAGGGTTTGTGGCCCGAAAGCGGGTTTGTTCCGGTGACCGAAGGCGCCTTTTGCGGACCTGTCATTTAAAGCTTTGATAGATAAGTCGTTTGCTGCTATAATGACCCCGAAATTCGCAAAGACAGCATCTTTGATTTCGACGGCTTCAACACCAGACGATCCGCATGTGGTTGCGGCGTTTGACTAGGGTTTGACTATTGAATGGTAACGCACAGTGGAGAGGCTAATATGAATAGTAGGTGCATGCGCGTAGCAGCGGTAAGTATAGTATTGGTTTTATTCACACTTCCCGGATTCGCGCAGGATGGATCGACCAGCAGGCTGAAGGCTGCCAGCCTTGACGGCACCACGGGGCTTTTCAAGACCTGGGACGCCGAAAACCTTCGGCAGGGCGAGGCCAATTTCACCTTCGGCTACGATCAGTTCAACCGCGATCCGGGTGAACTCACGGTCGGCCGGGCGGTGGTTGGGGCGGCTGTGGGGGTTATGGACCGCTTCGAAGTATTCGGGTCCTGGGAAGCCTACAAGCGTGTCGACGCCGACGGCATCCGGGTCAACCGCCCGATCGGATCTTCGTTGTATCCCTCCCAGAATCCGGCTCATCAGGCCTACGCCAGCCAGGTGGCCCCCTTCATCAATTATGATGAGGGGAGGGGGCGCGGAGACGTGCGCCTGGGCTTCCGGCTGGGCCTGATGTCGGAACGGCTGGGGCGCCCCGTCAGCGTCGCCTTTACCGGTTTCGGCACCATCCCGGGGCACCGCGACGGCGAGGGATTGCTGGAGGGCCTGTCCTCGGGCGCCTACCAGGGCGGATTCGCCATGCTGCTCTCGAAGACGGCGTCGGATCTGGTGCGCTTCCATGTCAACGTCGGCACCAACATGTACGGTGACTCCAAGGTGTCCAACGCCGACTACCAGCATGAGTTCCTCTATCGTTTCGGCGCGGAATTCCCCGTAACCCGGCCCTACCGCGTGATCGCGGAACTGGACGGCCGGAACTACTACGGCAAGGAAACGACCCCCGGTTGGAACCCGAACCAGAACCCGGTCGACCTGATCGTCGGGATGCGGTTCTACCCCCGGGACTGGCTGGCGCTGGGCGCCGGCTACCAGGCTTCCATCAACCACGTGACCCGCAACGCGGCCCTGGGAGTCGAGCCCGCGAGCCCGCACGGCTTCGTCGTGCAGGGAGCGGTCGGCCTCCGGCGGAACGATCCTCCCACCGTCGGCTGCGCGGTGGCGAAAAACACCATCCTCCAGGATGAGACCACCACGGTCCGGGTCAACGCCGCCGATCCCGACAACGACAGGTTGACCTATTCGTGGACGGCCACCGGCGGCAAGGTGACCGGAAGCGGCGACACGGCGACGTTCGACGCCACCGGGGTGGCGCCGGGCAAATACACGGTGACGGCCACCGTGCGTGACAAGAAGCACGAGGTCTCCTGCTCGAGCGACATCACCGTGCTGAAGCGCAACGTCGCGCCGAAGGTGACGGTGGAACCCGCTTCGTTCAGCATCCTCCCGGGCGAGAGCGCCAACCTGCGCTGCCTGGCGACGGACGAAAACAACGACGCGCTGACCTACGGCTGGACCGTCAACGGCCAGAAGCTGGCGGCGGAAGGGCCGCAGATCACCTTCGGTTCCGAAGGGAGAAACCCGGGGGCCTACGAGGTCGTCTGCACCGCAAGCGACGGCGAGGCATCCGCTTCGGCCGCTTCCAAGGGCACCATCCGGGAAAAGCCGAATCAACCGCCGGTGATCGAGTGCCAGACCACGACGCTCGATGTGGCTTCCGGCCAGTCGGTGCAGCTTTCGGCCAAGGCTTCCGATCCCGACGGCGACCGCCTGACCTACAACTGGTCCGGGCCCGGGAGCGCCGTCAGCGGGCGTGACAACAACGCCACCTTCAACGCCACGGGCGTCAGGGCGGGGAGCTATATCGTCTCCGTCGGAGTCGACGACGGGCGCGGGGGGAAGGCCTCCTGCAGCATGACGGTCAACGTCTCGGAGCGCATCAGCGTGACCCGGGACAACTGCGGCTTCTTCAGCCCGCGCGGCACCCGCGTGGACAACTGCGCCAAGGCCATCCTCGACGACCTGGCCGTGCGCATGAAGAACGATCCCAAGCTGCGCGCGAACATCATCGGGTACACCGACGGCTCCCGTTATGAAAAGGGGCGGAAGGGGCTCGGAGAGGCGCGCGCCCGCGCGGCGGCCGATTACCTGGGGACGCAGGGGGTCGAAGCCTCCCGCCTGACCCTCACGGACGGCGCGGACAACAACCCGGTGGGCGACAACGACACGGCGGCCGGAAGAAAGCTGAACCGCCGCGTCGAGATCGAACTCTCGGTGCGTTAGTCCAGAGTCCACTGCAAAAGCGGGGGGCGGCCACCGGGCCGTCCCCCGTTTCCTGTCCCAAGCTTCTGTTATACTCCTTTTCATGAGCCGGCAATCTTCCTGGGTTCTCTTCTGCGTCCTTCTCCTGCTGGGCGTGAGCGCGGCGATCGCCGGCGCCAGCCTCCAGTCCGCGCGTTTCGAGCGCATCGGTCCCTTCGGGGGGGATGTGCGCTCCCTCCTGGTGGACCCCTGGGACAGCCGCCTGGCCTACCTGGGCACGAGCACCGGCAGGATATTCAGGTCGTCCGATCACGGCGGCTCCTGGGAGGCGCTTCTCCCCGGAATCGGAAACAGCTCCTTCGTCATCGACACCCTCCTGGCCCATCCGACCGAAAGGGGACGGTTGTACGCGGGCGCCTGGGATCTCCACTCCGAAGGGGGAGGCCTGTTTGAAAGCCGGGACCGGGGCGAGACCTGGAGCGCCGTCCCGCTGCCGCCGGGCGCCGGGGCCGTGAGGGGGATGGACATCTGCCGCACCCGGCCCGACCACATGATCCTGGCCACGCTGGAGGGAGTACTGATCAGCCGGGACGGGGGGGCGGTCTGGAAGAGGGTCGGGGGGGAGCGGCTCCGGAAGGCGGAATCGGTAGCCATCGACCCCCAAGACCCCGAAATCCTCTACGTGGGGACCTGGCGCCTCAGTTACGTCTCCACCGACGGCGGCGCCAGCTGGAAAAGGGTCGAGGCGGGGATGCCGCTCGACTCCGACGTGTTTTCCATCGCCGTCAGCGGGCGGGACCCGGCGGTCGTTTACTCCAGCGCCTGCAGCGGGGTCTACCGCTCCGACAACCGGGCCGGGTCGTGGACGCGGCTGAAGGTCCGCCCCGACCGCTATACGATCAGGGCGCTGGTGATCTACAACGACCCGTCCAACCCGTCGCGCGTCTACACGGGGACCACCGAGGGGCTGTACGTGAGCGAGAACGAGGGGAGCACGTGGCGTCCCCTCACGGACAAGGGGATCACGGTCAACGCCGTTCAGGTCGATCCCGCCCGGCCCGAGAGAATCCTGATCGGAACGGAATACCGGGGTGTGCTTCGAAGCGAGGACGGCGGCGCCAGCTGGAAAGAGTCCAACCGGGGATTCATCCACAAGCAGATCTCCTGGATCCTGCCCGAGCCCGGCGGCGCCGGGCGCTTCGCCATGGGGGTGCATTCGGGACGGGGGGGGTGGTACGGCTTCGAGGAAAACGGAGCGCGCTGGAGCCACTCCCAGATCGAGCCCGGAATGAGGATCCTGTCCTTCATGATCCTGCCGGGAAACAGGGGGAGACTCGTGGGCACCCCCCAGGGGGTCTATCACCAGGCGGCGGGAGCGCGGGGATGGGTCAAGCTCGAGGGCTCCATCGCCAGGCGCACCGTCTACAGCCTGGCGGCCGACCCCTCGAGCCCCGTCGTCTACGCCGGGACCGATCAGGGCATCTACCGCGCGCCCCTGGACACGCTCGCCTTCCGCATGCCTCCCGGCTACCGTTTCAGTCCGAAGGCCTGGAGTCTCGTCGCCCCGGCCGCACAACCGGGATCGGTCTACGCGGGAACCAGCCTGGGGCTGCTCCGCTCCGAGGACCGGGGGACCACCTGGAAGCTGATCTCGGTGCACGGGTTGCCGGAGCGCGTCACGATCGAGACCCTCGCCCTGTCCCCTGACGGCGCCGGGCATATGTTCGCCGGAACCTCGGCGGGCCTTTTCGAATCACGCGACGGCGGGTTTTACTGGAACCGGGCCGACGGCGGCCGGCTGGGCATGAGCATTTCGTCCGTAGCGTTCCTGGACGGCGCCGGGCGGCGCGTCCTGGCCGCGGACAAGACCGCCGGGGGGGTCTGGTATTCGCGGGATTCGGGGGAGAGCTGGGAACGCATATTTTCGCCCGAATTCGAGTCGCCCGTCTATTGCCTGGCGCCCGATCCGCAGCACTCCTCGCGCGTGTACCTGGGAACGCGCTGGGAAGGCGTCTACCGCCTGACGCTCCCCTAGCGCGCCTCATGGCCGTTGGAGGCCGGCCGGTCATGAACAGAATCCGATACGGCGCCGCCATCGCAGCCGCGGGCTTTCTGCTGGTTTCGCTCGGCCTGCCGCAGTCGAGGCGCAGCGGACGGCGTGCGGCGCCGGAGCCGCGCGCCCCGTTTCTGCTCGAGTCCCTTTCGTACGAGGAGGCGGCGCCGGGGGCGCGGGCGGTGTTGAAAAACGGGATGACGGTCCTGGTCCACGAAACCCGCACGGCGCCGCTGGTCGCGGTCCGGGCGTACGTGTCGCGGGTCGGTCCCCTGGCCGCGGACGATACCCTTGCCGAACTGATGGGTGCGCTGGTATGCCGCGGGGGGGAGTCCGGCGGCGCGGGAACCTTCCGGCAGCGCGTCCACGCCCTCGGAGGCGTTTTCTCCCGGAGCACCGATCCGGGGCACAACCTCCTGGAGATCGTGGCCCCGGCCGATCGTTGGCGTCAGGCGCTGGTCCTGCAGGCGGACGCCATGGGGCACCCCTCTTTCGACCCCGAGGTGGTGAGGAGCGAATCCAGCCTTCTGGCCGCGGAGGCGCGGGCGCGGCGGGCGCAGCCGGGGGAGGCGGCGCGCGCGGCCCTTTTTGAGGAAGGGTCGGGCCGGGCGGCGCCGGGGCGCGACGGGGAACCGACGGCCGGGGATCCGGAAGGAATCCGGGCGGCTTTTGCCGCCGCCTACACCCCCGCCGCCATGACCCTGGTGGTCGCGGGGGATGTCCGTTCGAGCGACATCCTCAACGAAATCGTGCGGCTGTACGACATGTCCCCGAAACCCCCGGTCAGGGCGTCCGGTCGTCCCGCACGGCGGCCGGAGGGGTTCCGCTACCGCGCCCTGCGGAGGGAGGGGCCCCAGGCGGGGATCCTGTTCGGTTTCCGGACGGGGGCGGCGGGAGGCGGAGACTCCGCCGCCACGGAGGTTCTCGCGGCTCTGCTGGGGGGAGGCCGCAGTTCGGCGCTCGAGGCGCGGTGGGGGGAACGGGAGGGGCTGCTCCTGGGCGCACGTGCGCTGGTTGCGGACGCGCGGGAAATGCTTCTCCTGGAGGCGGAGACGGACGGGGCGGATATCGATCGAGCCGAACTGGCGGTCATGACCGAAATCGAGCGGATCAAGAGGAGGGAGCCCGAACGGGCGGAGATGGAGCGCGCGATCGGCTGCCTGGAACGCTCCTACTGGCGGGCGCTCGAGACGGTCGGCGGCCGGGCCGCGCTGCTCGCCCGCTGCGAATTTTCCGGGAACTGGAAAAGGATGCAGTCGTATCCGTCCGAATGGCGCCGGGTCGAGGCGCGTGAGGTCCGGCAGGCGGCCGTCCGCTACCTCGGCCTGGACAACGGCGTTCTGGTGGAGTGTCTTCCGGGATCGGCCGGTGCGCGGTCGGTCACGGCGGCCGTGGTGAAGAAGACGCTGGAGGGACTGCTTCCGGCGGCGCTGGAGGAAGCCGAGCGGAAGCGGGAGAAGGAAGTGGTCTATGCCCCGGTCCTCCCGGAGGAGAGGGGGAGGTTCGAGCCGAGCGAAGTGCAGTACCCGCTGCGGACGGCCTCGATCCTGCGCGGCCCGGAACTGTACATCCAGGAGGACCACTCGACCCCCGTCATCGACCTGGGCCTGTTCTACCCGGGGGGGAGACGGGCGGAGACCGCGGAGAACGCCGGGATCACGGCCCTGATGCTGGAAGCGATGATGCCCCCCGCCGCCCTGCGGCAGGTGGAGATCCTGGGGGGAGCGGTCGAGAGCGTGGCCGGCGATGATTTTTTCGGGGTCTTCCTCTCCGTCCCCTCCGCCAATTTCGAGGCCGCCCTGGAGCCGCTTTCCCGGGCGATCCGCGACCCCGAGTTTGTTCCGGAGGCGGTCGCATGGAAAAAACGGGTGCGGTCGGCCGAACTCGCGGGGCGGAAGGACTCCCTGGATGCCGGAATGCGGGGGATGGAGGGCGTTCTCTTCCGCGATTCCGCCTACGCCCTGACCGGAGGGGAGGAGGCCTCGGCCCTGCCCGCCCTGACGGCGGAGGATCTCGAGCTCTGGCACCGGGAAACGATGCGCCGCCGCAAGCCGGTCGTAGCCGCCGTCGGGGACACGACCGGAACCGCCCTGGCCGCCCGCTTCGTGAAGGATTTCAGCGGCTCCCGCATGCTGGGGGAAGAGCGCAAGGGGGAATTCGTCGAGCCCCTGGAAAAGGGGAGCGTCCTCGAAGCGGGCGGGGCCCGGCCCGGGAGGATGCTGATTGTCGGCTACCCGGCGCCTCCCGAGGAGGATGAGGACCTGTACGCCCTGCGCGTGCTCGAGGGATACCTCGGGGGAATGGGGCGGCTGGCGCAGCAGTTGCGCGACCGCCTGGGGGTGGCCTGGCATGCCGATTTCGTCCTCCGGCCGCGCCTGCTGGGGGGGAGTGTGGCCGCCGTCGCCCTGACGGGGGATGAGGGGGGGGAGGGCGCGCTCGAGGCGATGAGGGCGGAACTGGACGCGGTCGGCCGGCGCCCCCCGGCCTCGCACGACTTCCGGGCCGCCCAGGCGGCGGCCGCAGGAATGCACCGGATCCGCCGGCAGGAGCGCCATGCCCGGATTCTCGAAATGGTACGTCACTTCATGGCCGGGAAGGGGTTGGACGAGTACCGGGAGTTTGAACGGAACCTCGGGGGGGTGACCGGGGAGGACTTCACGGCGGCCGCCGCGAGGATCCTCCGCCCGGAAAGGGCGGTCGTGCTCAAGATCGGGGAGAGGGCCGGGGCGGGCGGGGCGGCCGTGCCGGAAACGCGCGGGGAGGAGAGATGAAAGCGGCGCCGGAGTCCCGGGGAAGGGGGGGGAGGGGGGTACTGATCCTCCTGGCCCTGGGCGCCCTGCTGTTCCTGTTCTATTCCCGGGACGCGCACCGAGTCTCCCCCGCCCTGGGCCTGGCGGGCAGCCTCCTGCTGGTCGCGTTCGCCGGGGGGGTCGTGTGGCAGCTGTGGAGGTTTTTGCGGTTCGTGCGCACCCGCCTCCTCTGGAAGATCAGCCGCCGCCTGGTCGTGACCCACATCTTCATAGGCGCGATCCCCGTCCTCATCGTCGTCGGGATCTTCTATTTTTCCGCGATCCTGTTTTATTATCAGCTGAGTTATTTCCTGATTTTCAACCAGATCGGCATCCATTCGGTCCGGGTCCACGCTTTCAACCAGTCGCTGCGCGAGGAGGTCGGGCGGGTCATGGACCGGGGGAGCAACGGTCCCGACCTGGGAGTGCTCGAGGAGACGCTGAAGGAGGACACCAAGTATCTCCTGAGTTCCTATCCGTCGGCCTCCATCACGCTCGGTTTTGCGGACCCGCAATCGGGCCGGACCGTGGTCCTTTCCGACCGGGACTTCTTCAACCCGCGGGCGGAGGAGTACCGGGTCCCCGCCTGGCTCGCCGGCGGTGATTTCAGCGGGCTGGTCGTCGAGGATTCGGCGCGGCAGGGGAGCCGGACCCGGTTGTGTCTGAAAAGCCTGGTATCCAGCGATTTCCAGTCCAGGATACCCTTCAGCCTGGAGGTCACCGTCCCGCTGGACCGGTACCTGCTCGAGAGGCTCAAGGCGGCGCTGGGCCAGGATATGCTGCTGGCCGGGCCCTCCGGCGATTCCGGCATGGACGCGGTGCTCCCCGGGGGCGATTTCCCCGAGCGGCACGTGCTGGAATCCACCTTCGGATCGGAGGCCGGGCTCCCGCCGGCCAGCTGGCTGTGGGAGATCCCCCTCTTCCCGACATCCTGGGAGCGGGGAACCGAGAAGAGCCCCTCCGAGTCCGACGGGATCCGCATCGAGGTGTCGATCCCCAAGCTGATGCACAATCTTTTCCGCTCGGAAAATGTCACCGCGAGAACGATCTACGGGGCCCTGAAGATCATCGTGGCCGTGTTCCTGCTGGCCGAGATCGCCTCGCTCCTGATCGGCGTCCGGCTGACCCGATCGATCACGGGCGCGGTCCACAGCCTGGATCGCGGCACCCAGTTCGTGAAGCGGGGGGATTTCTCCCACCGGATCCAGGTGAAATCCCGGGACCAGCTGGGAGCCCTGGCCTCCTCGTTCAACCAGATGACGGAGTACGTGCAGCAACTGGTCAGGGAAAGGGTGGAGAAGGAGCGGCTCGAGAGGGAAATCGAAATCGCGCGGGAGGTCCAGAGGCGCCTCTTCCCCAATCAGCCCCCGAAGACGCGGCATATGGAGATCACGGGCGTCTGCCTGGCCGCGCGCACCGTGAGCGGGGACTATTTCGATTTCTTCGCCATGGGGGCGAACGAAATCGGGATCGCCCTCGGGGATATCTGCGGCAAGGGCATTTCGGCCGCCCTCCTGATGGCCAACCTGCAGGCGACGCTGCGGGCCAATGCGCTGAACCTGAGGTCCGAGAAAGGCCCCGGCGCCGGGGGGGCGGTGGCCGAGGTCATGGAAAGAACGAACAGCCAGTTTCATGCCTACACCATGGACAACCGGTTCGCGACCGTTTTTTTCGCCGTGTACGACGATGCCGCCGCAACCTTCACCTACTGCAATGCGGGGCATAATCCCGCGTTGTTTTTCAGGGGGGGTGAATTCCGCCGCCTGAGCACGGGGGGGACCGTCGCCGGCATTTTCCGCGATTCGGCCTACGGGCAGGAGACCCTCGATTTGAGGGAGGGGGACCTGATCGTGGCCTATACGGACGGGATCGTGGAGTGCGTCAACGAGTACGGGGAGGAGTTCGGGGAGGAGCGGGTGATCGGGCTGGCCCGGCAGTACGGGGGGGCGGCCGTCTCCGAGCTGAAGGAACGGATCATGGAGGCGGTGGGCGCCTGGAAATTCGCCGAGGAGCAGGAAGACGATATGACCCTGATCATCGCCAGGATGAAGGGGGATGCATGACCGGGAGGGGGAGGTAGCGCTTGACGCCCCTCCGGTCTTCGCCATAAGCTGGGATCTCGAAATTTCCGGCCGTCGCCGCCGTCAAAGAGAGGGGAACCTGATGTCCATTCATGACCGGAGCGAGCCCGGGGCCGACCTCGATCCGCATTCGATGATATCGCTGGTGGAGGCCTTTCCCGATCATGTCGCCGCGGCCGCCGCGGCCGCCGGGCGCCTGTCGCTGCCGGCGGGCCCGCAGCCCGAGGCCGTGGTCGTCAGCGGTCTCGGAGGGTCGGCCATAGCGGGGGACCTGGCGTACTCCATAGCCGGCGCCCGCATGGAGGTCCCGTTTGTCGTCAGCCGGGACTACGTTCTCCCCGCCTTCGTCGGCCCGCGCACCCTCGTCGTGGCCTCGAGCTATTCGGGCGACACCGAGGAGACGCTCGGCGCCTACGCCCAGGCCCGTAGGGCGGGGGCCCGCATCGTGTGCATCAGCTCGGGGGGCGAACTCTCCCGCCGGGCCGAATCGGACGGCGTCGCGAGGCTCCCCCTTCCCGGGGGCTTCCCCCCGCGGGCTGCGCTGGGGCACGCCCTGATGACGCTGCTGGGAGCGCTGGGGGCCCTTCGGGTGATCCCTCCGCCGGACGGGGCCCTGGAGGAGACCCTGGAGGTCCTGGCGGGGCTCCGGGACGAGTGCGGGGCCGGGGCGGCGGCGGGATCGAATCCGGCCAGGGGCCTGGCCCGCTCGCTTGCCGGAAAGATCGTGGCGATCTACGGCTCCAGCGGCGTCATGGGCGCCTGCGCCTATCGGTGGCGGTCGCAGATCGAGGAAAACGCGAAACAGCTGGCGTTTCACCACGTGCTGCCGGAGATGAACCACAACGAGCTCGTGGGCTGGCGTTTCCCCGAAGGGGTGCTCGGGGAGGTCGGAGCGGTCTTCCTGCGGGACCGGGGGGATCACCAGCAGGTGCAGCGGCGGTTCGAATTGACGCGCGGCGTCATCGGCCCCGTGGCGGGCGGCCTCCACGAGGTGTGGAGCCGCGGGGAATCGCTCCTCTGCCGGGTCCTGTCGAGCCTTTACCTGGGGGATTTCGTGAGCCTGTACATGGCGTATCTGAACCGCGTCGATCCCACCCCCGTCAGCGTGATCGACACATTCAAGCGGGCGCTGGGCGAGGACCCGAACTCCCGCGCGGTGGAGTAGCGACGCTCATGAAAAAGATTTCGGAAAAACCGTGGATGACCCTGCTGCTCGCCCTCTTCCTGCCGGGGCTGGCCGCGGCGGCTCCGGCGGCCGCGCCGGCCCGGTCTTTCGCCTATGTCGATGAAAACACCATCATCACGGCCGAGGTGGCGGGAGAGCGCTCCTTTGTGCTGAATTTCATCAACCTGTCGGAATTCGTCCTCGTCATCCAACCGGGCGAGTTCATCTACCGCGGAGGCTCGGGAGCGCATTACATCGGCCAGGTCTACGAATCCGAACAGGAGGACGCGGAGGGGGATGCGGAGCGGTACACGGCGTCTTTTCTCCTGATGGGGCACAGCTATGCGGGGCTGACCGTCATCGGAGCATTCCGCGAACTCGACGCCATAGAGGAGCCGAGCGTGCGCGTCGGTGCCCGGCGGTTCTACCTGGAGCCGCTGGCAAAGGGCGATTTCGAACAACTGGCCCTCCAGATCGGGCAGCTCGATCTCGAGAGCGTCGACCCCGCGGCGATGCTCGAGAAGGCGGGGATCCGCCACATGGGGCACGACGAACGCACCGACGGCACCTCGGCCTGGGACCGCGACTGGGAGGGGCTCCTGACGGAGGACGGGATCAATCCGCCCAAGATCATCGAACGCCCCGAGATCCCCCCCACCGCCGAGGCGCGCAAAACGAAGACCTGGGGGAAGGTAAAACTATCCGGCGTCATCAACAGGAACGGGGGAATCCAGGGTCTCGAGGTGGTGAAGGGCCTGGGCCGGGGCCTGGACGAGCGCGCTTTGGAGGGAGTCCGAAACAGCTGGGTTTTCCTTCCGGCGACCAAAAACGGGGAAGTGGTCGAGACGATGATCGGGATCGAGGTCGAGTTCAGGGAGCCCGAAAAGGAAAGGAGGCCGCAGGCCGAATGAGTTCATGCATTTTCCACGACACGGGGGCCGAACGGCGCGACCCGTGCCTGTTCGGGATCGTCGAAAGCGCCCTGTCCCGGAGGGAGCGGGTGCTGATCTACGCGGACGGGGAGGCCCGGGCAGCCGACATCGACCGCATGCTCTGGGTGCTCAAGCAGGAATCGTTTCTTCCGCACCGGGTGATGCGCGAGGAGGATCGGGATGCCGAAATCCCGGTGGCGATCGTGACGGTGGAGATCAATCCCGCCCAGGCGGGCATCCTGATCGCGGAC
The DNA here is from genome assembly GCA_012729555.1 of Acidobacteriota bacterium. Lineage (NCBI taxonomy): Bacteria > Pseudomonadati > Acidobacteriota > Acidobacteriota bacterium. Next base: position 30,632 of record JAAYCX010000048.1, on the reverse strand, counting down.
GGGCACTGCGGCCTGGATTTTGCCGTCCGGTTCCGCGTCATCCACGAGTTCGTGACCCGCACCTCGCCCGGGGTGCACCAGGCCTGCCGGGAGCGCTACCGAGCCTACCGCTCCCGGCAGGTCGCCGTGGAGCATCTCAGGGAGGGCTGAAGCCCTCAGCGGCGGATGCGGAAACGCGTGTTGCGCCTCGCCGGGGACCCGGCGCGGGGCGCGTACCCGAGCCCGATGGAATCCAGGTACCGGGCCGCCCGGCCCGTGAATCCGATCGCCTGGTTTCCGGCCGGCACCTCGATCCGGAACGACTGGCGCCCGCCGCTCCCCCCGTACGCGGGGAACGACCGCCGGTTGGTATGGATGACGATGGAATCGACGTAGTTTCCCATCCTCCCGGAAATCCCCGTGACGTATTCGTCCTCGGCGAGCTCGAGCACGTTCAGGCTCCCGCCGGTCCCGCCGTGCAGCGGGCCCTCGTACAACGAGCCCCCCGGCAGGGTGTAGACGGCCTGGATGGAGTCGACATAGCGCCCCGCCCGGATGCGGATCTGCGAAATACGCGCGTCCAGGGGGATCTGCCGGTCCGCGAACTGCTCCCCCCCCGTTCCCCCGGCCGTCTTGGTAAACCCGGCGGGCACCATCATCTGCGGGACGTAGGTCAGCCCGATGGCATCGAGGTAGTTGCCCGCCCGGCCGGTGAACCCGACGGCCTGGTGGCGCGCTGGAACCTGGATCCGGTAATCCTGCCGTCCGCCCGACCCTCCCAGCAGCTGCGAGGTGCGCTTGCTGGTGTGGATCCGGATGGAATCGATGTACTCGCCGAAGCGTCCGGAGAGGCCCACGAGGGCCTCATCGGAATCGAGGCGCAGCGCGCTCAGGCTCCCGCCGGGGCCGCCGTGGCGCGGCCCGGTCACCACGCGCCCGTCGGGGAGCGCGTACTGCATCTGCACGGCGTCGACGTATCTTCCGCTGTAGACATGCACCTCGAGGACCCGGGCCCCCTGCGGTACATCGATGTCGGAGAACGCGGTGCCTCCGCTGCCGCCGGCCGTCTGCGTCGCGCCCGCGGTCTGGGCGAGGGCCGGGAGGCCCGAGGCCAGCAGCACCGCCGCGAGCACCGTCCCGATCCAACACACTGTTCTATGCATGGTTCCCTCCTGTTTCCCGCCAGAGTGAGAAGCGGACCCGCCGCGGGTCCCCGGGAAAATGATAAGCGATAACGCCTCGGGGATAAATATCAAAAGCCCCTTCCTCCCCTCTCTCCCCAACGCAGGCGGTGTCAGGACCCCGGCTCCCGGCCGATCCCGGCGTGATATTCCTGCAGCGAGAGGACGGCCCCCTCCTTGCGCGCGTAGGCCGCGATGCCGCGGGCGGCGGCCCGGGCCGCGGCCATGGTGGTGACGTAGGGGACCTTGTACCTGATGGCGGTCTTGCGGATGTAGGAATCGTCGTCGCTGCTCCGCTTGCCCACGGGGGTGTTGACCACCAGCTGGACCTCCCCGTTCTTGATGGCGTCGACGATGTTGGGCCGCCCCGACCGCAGCTTGAGGATCCGGTCGCACTCGATCCCGTACCCGGAAAGGAACTGTTGCGTCCCCTCGGTGGCCAGGAGCCGGAACCCCAGGAGGCTGAATTCCCGGGCGACGGCGAGGGCTTCGTTCTTGTCCGGGTCGGAGACGGAGAGGAGGACGGCCCCCTGGCGGGGCAGCAGCTGCTGCGCCGCCTCCTGCGCCTTGTGGAAGGCGAGCTCGAAGGAATCGGCCATCCCGAGCACCTCCCCCGTGGACCGCATCTCCGGGCCCAGGACCGGGTCGACCTCCGGGAACATGTTGAAGGGGAAGACGGCTTCCTTGACGCCGTAGTGGGGAATGTGCCGGCGTTCGAGCCCCAGCTGGCCCATGCTCTTCCCCATCATGATGCGCGTGGCCGCCTGCACCATCTGGATGTTGCACACCTTCGACACGAGCGGCACCGTACGAGAGGCGCGGGGGTTGGCTTCGAGGATATAGACGGTACCGTCGGCGATCGCGTACTGGATGTTGATGAGGCCGAGGACCCCGAGCTCGATGGCGAGACGCCGGGTGTATTCCGCGATCGTCTTCCGGTGATGTTCGGGAATGCTGACCGGGGGGATCACGCAGGCCGAGTCCCCGGAATGGATGCCGGCCAGCTCGATATGCTCCATGATGGCGGGGATGAAGGCGTCGGTGCCGTCGGAGATGGCGTCGGCCTCCACCTCCAGGGCGTTCTCGAGAAACTTGTCGATCAGGATCGGCATGTCGGGCCAGACCTCCACGGCCCTGGAAACGTAGAGGGTGAGGTCCTCCTCGTCGTGGACCACCTCCATCCCGCGTCCGCCCAGGACGTACGAGGGCCGGACCATGAGCGGGTACCCGATCTCCGCGGCGATCGAGAGCGCCTCGGGAAGGTTGCGCGCCATTCCGGAGGCGGGCTGGGGAATCCCCAGTTTCCGCACGATCGTGCGGAACCGGTCGCGGTCCTCGGCCAGGTCGATGGTGTCGGGGGTGGTGCCCAGGATCCTCACCCCCGCCTCCTCGAGCGACCTGCAGATGTTGAGCGGGGTCTGGCCGCCGAACTGGACGATGACGCCCTCCGGCTTTTCCTTGTGGTAGATGCCGAGCACGTCCTCGACCGTGAGGGGCTCGAAATAGAGCTTGTCGGAGGTGTCGTAATCGGTGGAGACCGTTTCGGGGTTGCAGTTGACCATGATGGTCTCGTAGCCCATCTCGCGCAGCGCCAGGGCCGCGTGCACGCAGCAGTAGTCGAACTCGATCCCCTGGCCTATGCGGTTGGGCCCGCCGCCGAGCACCATCACCTTCCTGCGGTCGCTCGTCGGGACGCGGTCGGGCGCGTTGTAGGTGGAATAGTAGTAGGCCGCGCCGTCCACGCCGGAGACGGGGACCGGCTCCCAGGCCTGCGCCAGCCCCAGGGCGAGCCGGCGCTCGCGGATCGACTCTTCCGGGGCGCCCGTGAGGCGCGCCAGGTACCCGTCGGCGAAGCCCTCCCTCTTGGCCTGGAGAAACAATGCATCGGGGAATTCCTTCCCCCTGCAGGCCAGGATCCGCTCCTCCAGCTCCACCAGCTCCTTCATCTGCCCGATGAACCAGGGCTTGATGTGGGTGCGCTCGTGCAGCTGGGCGACCGTGGCCCCCTTGCGCAGCGCCTCGTACATGATGAACTGCCGCTCGCTCGTGGCGTGCCACAGCATCCCCATGAGCTCCTCCAGGGTCTTCTCGTGGAAATCGCGGGCGAAGCCCAGGCCGAGCCTCCCCGTCTCCAGCGATCGGATCGCCTTCTGCAGCGCCTCCTTGTAGTTCTTCCCGATGCTCATCACCTCGCCGACCGCCCGCATCTGCGTGCCCAGACGGTCCTGGGCGCCGCGGAATTTCTCGAACGCCCAGCGGGCGAACTTGACGACCACGTAGTCCCCCCAGGGGGTGTACCTGTCCAGGGTGCCGTCGCGCCAGTAGGGGATCTCGTCGAGCGTCAGCCCCCCGGCGAGCAGCGCCGAGACGTAGGCGATGGGGAAGCCGGTGGCCTTCGAGGCCAGCGCCGAGGAACGGGAGGTGCGCGGGTTGATCTCGATCACGACGACGCGGCCGGTCCGGGGGTCGTGGGCGAACTGCACGTTGGTCCCGCCGATGACGCCGATGGCGTCTACGATGGCGTAGGAGTATTCCTGGAGCCTCCGCTGCAGCTCGGGCGCGATGGTCAGCATGGGGGCGGAGCAGAAGGAATCGCCGGTGTGAACCCCCATGGCGTCGATGTTTTCGATGAAGCAGACGGTGATCTTCTGCCCCTTGCCGTCGCGGACGACCTCGAGTTCCAGCTCCTCCCATCCTTCCACCGACTCCTCGACGAGGACCTGCCCCACCAGGCTGGCCGCCAGCCCCCGGTTCACCACGAGACGGAACTCCTCGAGGTTGTAGACCAGGCCGCCGCCGGTCCCCCCCATGGTATAGGCCGGGCGGATCACGCAGGGGAGGTCGATGCGCTCGAGGATGCGCTCCGCTTCCTCGAGACTGAGGGCGATTTCGCTCCGGGGCATTTCGATGCCCAGCCGCGTCATCGTGCGCTTGAAGGCGTCCCGGTCCTCGCCCCGTTCGATGGCTTCGGCCGGGACCCCGATGATGCGGACGCCGTATTTTTCGAGCACCCCCTCGGCCGCCAGCTGCGAGGAAAGGTTGAGCCCCGTCTGCCCCCCCAGGTTCGGCAGCAGGGCGTCGGGGCGCTCCCGCTCGATGATCCTGGTCAGCGATTTGAGGTTCAGCGGCTCGATGTAGGTCCGGTCGGCCATTCCCGGGTCGGTCATGATCGTGGCCGGGTTGGAGTTGACGAGAACGATTTCGTAGCCCAGCTTGCGCAGCGCTTTGCAGGCCTGTGTCCCGGAATAATCGAATTCGCACGCCTGACCGATGATGATGGGTCCGGATCCGATGATGAGGATTTTGTTGATGTCCTTGCGTTTCGGCATGAAAGCTCCTTGTATGAACGATCCTGGTCGGGCGCGGGCGGCGCCGGTATTGCGTCCTCGGTGTTTCAAGGGGGAGAGGTGGGGGATACGCGGGCGAAGTAGTCCCCGACCGCCTCGATCAGGGACCGCACCGTGCTCTCTCCGGGAATGATGTCCGCGCGTTTCCCGCTCGCTTCCGCCTCTTTTCCCGTTACGGGGCCGATCACGGCGACGCGCGCTTGGCTCAGCAGCTTTCGTCCCTCGTCCTGCCCAAGAATTTCTATCATATTCCGGACGGTGGACGCACTAGTGAAAACGAGCAGGTCGGGCGTTTTTTCGCCCAGCCGGGCGAGAGCGTCCGGCGGGGGCGCCGCGCGCAGGGTGCGGTAGCACGGAACCACGTCGACGCGCGCACCGGCGCGCGTGAGCGCCTCGGGGAGGAAGGCGCGCGCCCGCTCCGCGCGCGGGATCAGGATGCGGCGTCCCCGGAGCCCCCGCTCCCCCCCGGAGCGGCGCGCGAGGGCGTCGAACACCCCCTCGGCCACGAACTCCTCCGGCACCAGGTCGGGGCGGAAGCCGCCGGCGGCGGCTTCCGCGGCGGTCCCGGGCCCGATGGCGCAGACGAGGGGGCGCCGCCCGGCCGGCGGGAGTCCCGAAATCTCCCGGGCCCGGCGGAGGAAGAAGGAGACGCTGTAGGCGCTGGTGAAGACGATCCAGTCGTAATCGGGGAGGGCGCGGATGGCGGCGTCGAGGGGCCCGGGGTCCTCGACCTCGTGCGCTTCGATCGTGGGAAAGGGAAGCACCTCGGCGCCGAGGGCCTCGAACCCCGCTTTCAGCGGCCCGAGGAGCTTGGCGCTGGCGGCGACCAGGAGGGTCCTGCCCCTGAGCGGGTCTCGGGTCACGGTCACGGCGTCCTCTCCCTTCTCGCCCTCACGCACGAAATTCCTCCAGGATCCGCCCGGCACCGCGTTCCAGGATCCGCCCGGCAAGGACCGCGGCCGCATCCGCGGCCGTCCGGGCGTCGGCGGACACCCGCTCGCGCACCACGCTGCGGCCGTCGGGCGAGGCCACCAGGCCCTCGATTTCCAGCCCGCCGGGGACCGGCCGGGCAAAGGCGGCGATCGGCACGTTGCACCCGCCCCCCATCCGCTCGAGGAACTCCCTTTCCGCGGTGACGGCCAGGGCGGTTTCCGGGTGATGGACGGCGGCGGCGAGGCGGGCGACCCGGGTGTCCCCGGCCCGGGTTTCCACGGCCAGCGCTCCCTGGCCGGGCGCGGGCAGCATCCGCCCGAAGTCGAACAGCAGGCTGATCCGGGAGGCGATGCCCAGCCGGCGCAGGCCGGCGGCCGCCAGCATCACGGCGTCGCACGCGCCCGTTGCGATTTTACCGATCCTGGTTTCGATGTTGCCGCGCAGGTCCACGATCTCGAGATCGGGCCGGAGCGCCAGCAGCTGGGCCTGCCGGCGAAAGCTCCCGGTCCCGATGCGGGCCCCCCGCGGCAGATGCTCGAGCTCGAGCGGGCCGCGGGCCACCAGGACGTCGCGGGGGTCTTCCCGCTCGGGAACGGCCGCGATGACGCACCCTTCGGCGATCAGGGTCGGTACGTCCTTCATGCTGTGAACCGCGAGATCGATCTCCCCCCGGATCAGGGCGTACTCGAGTTCCTTGACGAACACCCCGGCGGAGGGGACGGAACGGAGCGAGGTGGTCTTGTCCCGGTCGGCCGGGGTCCCGATGACGTCCACGCGGATTTCGGTTTCGGGGAAGCACCCGAGGATGCGGTCCCTGACCCATTCCGTCTGGGCCAGCGCCAGGCGGCTGCCCCGCGTCCCGATCACGATCATGGTTTTCCCTTTCTCGGCTGCAGCAGCTGCTGCAGCAGTTCGGTCAGAGCGGTTTCGCTGCGCGAGCCGTCTCCGTGGCGCAGCTCCTCGAGCAGCGGATGGGCGATCTTGGCCGCAACCCGCGACATCATCGATTCCAGCTCGCGGAGCTGGCGGGCGTCCAGGGCCCCCCCTTTTTTCAGAAAGCGCTCCAGCTCCGAGCGACAGATGTCCTCGATCCGCCCCTGGACTTCCCGCACCATGGGGACGGTCTTGAGGGAACGGATCTTGCCGGCGAAGGCACGCACCTCCTGGTCCACGATCTTCTCCGCGGCGCCCGCCGCCCGGAGCCGCTCGCCGAGGTTGGCTTCCACGACGCTCGACAGGTCGTCGATGTCGTAGCAGAAGACATTTTCGATCGCGCCTACGCCGGGGTCGACGTTGCGGGGGACCGAGATGTCGATGACAACCATCGGGCCCTGCCTGCGCCGGCGCATCGCTTCCTCGACCATCGGGGGGGGGATGAGGATCTCGGGCGCGCCGGTGGAGGTGATGACGATGTCGGCGCCGGCGAGCATTTCGGTCAGGCGGGAAAAATCGCCGGCGGCGCCGTCAAAACGCTCCGCCAGGGCGCGCGCGGCTTCCGCGCTGCGGTTGACGACCGAGATGCTCCCGACGCCCGATTCGGCCAGGTGGCGCACGGCCGTTTCCCCCATCTTCCCGGCTCCCACCACGAGGACGCGCAGGCCGGAGAGTTCGCCGAAGATCTTCCGGGCCAGTTCGACCGCGGCGCTGCTGGACGAGACCGGGTACTCCCCGATGCTGGTTTCGCTCCGGACCCTTTTCGCGGTCCTGAAGGCCGCCTGCAGGAGGTGGTTGAGCCAGGGGCCCACGGACCGGGCGTCGACAGCGGCCGCGTAGCACGACTTGACCTGGCCCAGGATCTGGGGCTCCCCCAGGATCATGGAATCGAGGGAACTGGCGACCCGGAAAACGTGGCGGACCGCGCTTTCATCCTCGTAGCGGTAGAGAAAGGGGCGCAGCTCGTCCCGCGGGATGCCGCGCGAACCGGACAGCCAGGCCTCGACGGCATCCGGCCCGGAGGGCGCCCCGGCGACATGGGCGATGGCCTCGACGCGGTTGCAGGTGGAGAGGATCATCGCCTCCAGGATTCCGGGGATGCCCGACAACTCCCGCATCCCCTCCGCCAGACGTTCGGGCTCGAAGGCGGCCCTTTGCCTGGTATCCAGCGGCGCCGTTCGATGATTGAGGCCCACGACGACCAGATGGCTCATGCTGGATGGCTCATGGCAGTTTGCACCTGTTGCGGCGGCCGCGGCTCGCGACCCCGGCGGCGGCCGGTCCGGGACGATCACAGAAAGGCATGCAGCCCCCAATTCACGCCGAAAGTGACCAGGATCGACGCGAACCCCAGGATGCTGAGGTAGGCGGCCCTTCTTGCGTGCCACCTGCCCGAAAGACGATAGTGTATCAGAAACAGGTAAATGCACCAGGTGACGAGCGAAGCGGTTTCCTTGGGGTCCCAGTTCCAGAAACGCCCCCAGGCCTGCTCGGCCCAGACGGCGCCCGATATGATTGTCAGGCTCATGGCGGCGAAGCCGATATACAGAAACCGTCCCGACATCTCGTCGCAGGGCTGGAGCGGTGGAAGGCGGAAGTAGAGAAAGCGGAAATGTTTCCCTTTAAGTTCTTTTTCCTGAATAAGATAGAAAACAGCAAAAAGGAGGGTCAGGAAAAACGCCGCGTAGGCCAGAAACGCGGTGCCGGCGTGAAAATAGACCCATCCGCTCCGGAGCACCATCGGGCTGAAATGATTCTCCTGCCAGACCACCTGGGACAGGATGGTCAGGCCGGAAACCAGCGGCAGCGTGAAGGCCCCCAGGGCGTTGATCCGGTAGCGACAGCTTGCCAGCATGAAGATGAGCGAAATGCACCAGGCGAAGAAACAGAGCGATTCCGGCAGGTTCGTGATGGGGAAGTGACGGCGCGTGAAACCGATCCAGAAGAGAAAGAGAGTGTGGCATACGAACGCGACGGCTACCATGGCGAGCGCCAGGCGCATGAAAACAGGCCGCTTCTGGTAGAACCCGAACACCGAGTGGAGCAGGCCTACGAGGTACAGGGTCGCTGCGAGGGTCAGAATCCAGATCATATCCTTTGCCTAAGAAGTTCAAATTCTAGCATTTACGACAACCCAACGGCAAGCCCCACGCGGGTCCCGGCCATGGGAGGAGGGGAGGGAGGTTAAGGTAGGGGCGCCGCGACGCGTATGATATATTGACAGGCTGTTGGGTTTTGGATCCTGGGGGCGGGAGCTGAGGTGAATTTTCTGGCCGATCTGAATGCCGGCGTCATCGCCATACAAATTGCCGTTTTGCTCTTTTCGCTCGGCCTGCACGAAGCCGCGCACGCATGGATGGCCTCGCGCTGGGGGGACGATACCGCCCGCAGCCTGGGACGGGTGACGCTCAACCCCCGGGCCCACGTCGACCCGGTCGGGACGCTGCTCTTTCCGATCCTGATGCTGGCGGCCCATCTCCCCGTCATCGGCTGGGCCCGGCCGGTCCCCTTCGACCCGTCCCGGCTCAGGGACGCGGGACGCGCCCAGCTCTTCATCTCCCTGGCGGGACCGGCTTCGAACCTGGCCGCCGCGGCCGCCGCCTTCGCGCTTCTGGCGGTCCTCAAGCTGGCGATGGCCGGTTCGCGGGGGCCGATCTTCTTTCTGGCCGCCACCATGCGTCTTCCAGGTGAACAGACGATCCTGGCCGCGGTGGTGGGGATCCTGTTCTACCTCGTGGTCATCAACCTGGCGCTGGCGATCTTCAACCTGATCCCCATCCCCCCCCTGGACGGGCACTGGATTCTCTACGCGATCCTGCCGGCCGGGGCGGCCGGGGCGATCAGGCGCTTCGGCTCCTATGGGTTTCTCCTCCTGTATTTGATGATGTTTATGGGCATGTTTCGGTTTATCTTTATTCCCATCGACTGGATGCGACGGCTGCTGCTGACGATATAGGCGGCTGGTCCGATCAGGCGGTCAGCCTGACCAGGCGGTTCTTTTGATTGGGCGGTTTGTCCGCGGCCCGGAGGGGCCGGATCGGGATTTTATGGAAAGCGGTGAAGATCTGAACCTGGATTCCGGGCCCGGGGCCGAAGGGGGCGGCATCACCATCCGCCTGGATGCCTTCGAAGGTCCGCTCGATCTCCTCCTCCACCTCATCAAAAGGGAGGAGATCGACATTTGGAACATCCCGATCGCCCACATCACCGAGCAGTACCTGCAGTACCTGGAGATCATGAAGGAGCTCAACATCAACCTCGCGGGGGAGTGGCTGGTGATGGCGTCGACCCTGATCTTCATCAAATCGCGGATGCTGCTCCCACCCGACCCGGTCCGGGAGAGCGCGGCGGAGGATGCGGACGACCCGAGGACCGAACTGGTCTACCAGCTGCTCGAGCACCAGAAGTTCAAAAACGCCGCCGAGATGCTCTATACGCGGGAGGAGGTGGAGAACGCCGTCTGGAACCGCCCCCCCGACGAGGTGCTCGAGGACGGCGACGACGTCATCGCGGTGACTCTGTTCGACCTGCTGCACGCGTTCCAGGAGGTGGTCCGCCGCTTCGAGTCGCAGCGCGTCCTGGAGGTGGCCCAGGAGGAAGTGACGATCGAGCAGAAGATCGAGGAGATCCGCAGAAGCTTCCTGGTCCACGACACCCTCGCGTTCTCCTCCTTTTTCACCGCGGCGAGCTCCAAGCGCCTCCTCATCGTGACGTTCCTCGCACTGCTCGAACTGGTACGCCTGCGCGAAATCTGGCTGCACCAGCAGAAAGCGTTCGAGGAGATCCAGATCTCCAAATTGAAGGAAAGTGCCTGATCCCATGGAAAGCAACGAAATGCAGGCCGTGATGGAAGCCATCATCTACGTGGCCGAGGAGCCGGTGAAGGCGGAGCAGTTCCGGGAGATTTTCCCGGAAGAGGCCCCGGAGGCGGTAAGGCAGGCGCTGGCGGCCATGGTCGAAAGTTTCAACGCGCGGCCGGGGGGGATGTGCATCCGGGAAGTGGCCGGCGGCTACCGCATGACCACGCGCCCGGAGCATCACGAACAGATCCGCGCCTACCTGAAGACCCGCCCGGGGGCGAAGCTGTCGATGGCGGCCCTGGAGACCCTGGCGGTGATCGCCTACAAGCAGCCGGTCACGCTGGCGGAGATCCTTGCCATCCGGGGGAAGAAATCGACCACCGCCCTCCAGACGCTGCTTGAAAGAAAACTGGTATGCATCCTGGGGAGGAAGGAAGTCGTGGGGCGGCCGATCCTTTATGGAACCTCCAGGGAGTTTCTCATCCATTTCGGTCTCAACAGCCTCGCCGACCTCCCCACCCTCGAGGAGTTTGCCCAGATGGCGGGAGACCAGCTTTAGGCCATGGAACGACTTCAGAAGCTGATCGCCGAGGCCGGGCTGGCATCGCGGCGCCAGGCCGAGGAGTGGATCCTCCAGGGACGGGTGAGCGTCAACGGACGCACCGTCACCGAACTCGGGGAAAAGGCCGACCCGGAGCGCGATCACGTCAAGGTCGACGGCCGCCTGATCCGCCCTCCGGAGCAGAAGGTCTATATCCTGCTGAACAAGCCGAGGCAGGTGGTTTCCACCGCCGACGATCCGGAGGGTCGGGTCAAGGTGACCGACCTGGTGAGGGCCGGGCGCAGGGTTTTTCCGGTCGGGCGCCTCGACTACAACACCGAGGGGCTGATCCTGCTGACCAACGACGGGGAGTTCTCCCGCATCGTCGCCTCCGCCGGGGGTCCGCTCCAGAAGGTCTACCACGCCAAGGTGCGCGGAACGCCCCCGCCCGAGACGATCGCGCGGCTGCGCCGCGGCGTCCGGATCCCGGGCGGGGTCCGGCTGGCCCCGTGCAGGATCGCTTTGCTCAAGGCCGGATCCAACAGCTGGTACGAGGTCACCCTGAACGAAGGGAGGAACCGCCAGGTCCGGGACATGTTCGGGCTCGTGGGCCATCCGGTGCTGAAGCTCCGGAGGGTCCGGATAGGGTTTTTGACCGACCGGGGGCTCGCACCGGGGCAGCACCGGCGGCTGACTCCCGACGAGGTCGAGCGGATCTTTGCGGCCGCCCGCCGCCGGCGGGGGGCCGGGGCGGAGGGCGGGAGTTTGAATCGCGGCGGAGGTTCGGATAACCTGTAGGAAAAGGGAGGGGCGGTGTTCACAGGGATCATTGAAGAGGTGGGCAGCATCCGGGAGCTGAGGATCGGGTCGGAAGGGGCCGAGATGACGGTCGCGTGTCCCCGGCTCGCCCCGGCCGTCCGGATCGGCGATTCGGTCGCGGTCAACGGGGTCTGCCTCACGGCGACCGGGGTCGCGACCGACCGCTTTACGTGCGACATCTCGGCGGAAACGCTCCGGCGCACCGCGCTGGGGAAGGCGCGCGCGGGATCGAGGGTCAATCTCGAGCGGGCGCTCGAGGCCGGGGGGCGGCTGGGCGGACATTTCGTGCAGGGACATGTCGATGACGTCGGCCGGTTCCTGGCCCGTACCCCGTCCGGACAGGGATTCGAAATCTCCTTCGGCTACCCCGGCGATCTCGCCCGCTACCTGGTCTACAAGGGATCGATCGCCGTCGACGGGATCAGCCTGACCCTGTCCGGGCTGCGCCAGGGGGATTTCACGGTTTCGGTCATCCCCCACACCCTCAAGGAAACCACCCTGGCCGCCCTCGGCCCGGGGGATCCGGTCAACCTCGAGGTCGACATCCTGGGGAAATATTTCGAACGCTACTTCCAGCTGGGGCTGTTCGGGAACGCGGGCGGCGCCCGGATCACGGCCGACTATCTCAAGGACCAGGGATTCTGATATGACACTGTCGATCCGCATCTGCATCGCCTGCGCGGCGATTTCGGTCCTGGCCGCGGCGGGGGAGGACGCCCCGCTCAGACTCGGCCGGGATTCCGTGCTGGTCTGGAAGACGCAGTCGCCGCACCAGGAGACGACGTTCGTGGCCCGCATCGCGCGCTTCGGGCCCGACCGGTTCCTGGAGTGGGAGGACGGGAGGTCCCAGGGAACCGTTTTCATACCCGAAAAGGAGGTGCTCGAGGCCAGGGGTTTTGAAACCTCCTCCCTTTTCAAGGCCGGGATGGACAGGAGGGCGCACAACTCGACGACCCTGTGGCTGAGCCGGAAGATTTTCCGGGAGTTGAAGGAGGAGAAGGCGGCGAGGTGCGTTCTCGACGGGGTCTCCACCCGTTTCCGCGTCGCCGGCGAAGCGGAGACGGAGGTGGAAGTGAACGGCGCCCCGGTCCGGATGCGGGTCGTGAAGGTCCTGGACGGACGCGGGGGGGAGCGGTGGTTCCTCGACGACGAGGACAACCCGCTGCTCCTGCGTTATAGCCTGCGCAGCTACGAGCAGCAGCTCACGGGGGTCACGACCGACCGGCAGAACACGCTCCGGTGGATCAAGGGGAAGAAGCTGAGTGAAGGCCCCTAACCGTCCGCCGGGAGCGCCGAGGCGATCGCCCGGCGGGTTTCGGCGATGAGGTCGTCCCGGTCCTCCAGGCCCAGGCGGCCGGTTTCGATCGGGCCGTGGAGGATGACGCGGACCTCGCCCGGGCGCACGGCGTAACGCCCCGGGGGGAGGACGGCCGAACTCCCGAGGATCGTGACGGGGACCACGGGGGCCCCGGCCTTGATCGCCATGAGGAACACCCCCTTCTTGAACGGGCCGAGGCGGCCGTCTCGGCTGCGGGTCCCCTCGGGGAAGGCCACGAAATGCTTGCCGGCGGCCAGGCGCCGCGCCCCTTCGTCGATTCCGGCGTGCGCCTGTTTCGGATTCAGGCGTTCGATGGGGACGAAGCCCGCGCGCTCGAGGACCAGGGAAAGCACGGGCAGGCGCATCATCTCCTTCTTGACGAGGGCCGCCCAGTTGTGCGGCAGGGCGTGGAGCAGCACCGGGCCGTCGATGTTCCCCTGGTGATTGGAGAGAAAGACGCAGGTCCGCCCCGGTGGGATCTTGTCCTTCCCCTCGACCCTGACCCTGATACCGCAGATCCATCCACCGGTGCGGATGCAGGCGCGCGCGAGGGTGTAGAGCAGCGAATCGCGGCGGGCCAGGAGGGTCCAGGCGATGGCCGGAGGCGCGAGAACCAGGATGAAGAGCCCGGTAAAGAGGTAGAGCAGCGTCGCACGAATCATTCGCGATGTCCCGGGAGCTGGCGTTTCCGTTCCAAAAGGGGACTGGAGTGGGCAAAAGCGGGGGAACCCGCACTTTTATATGACTCCGGCCCGGACAACGGATACAATAACATTTTTTCAGCGCAGAGGTGAATTTTGGGATTCAGCAGGGTCGAAGAGGCGATAGAGGAGATCCGGGACGGGCGCATGGTCGTCATCGTCGACGATGAGGACCGCGAGAACGAGGGCGATCTGACGATCGCGGCCGCCAAGGTGACCCCGGAGGCGATCAATTTCATGGCGAAATACGGACGCGGACTGATCTGCCTGGCCATGACGGGGGAGAGGCTGGACCAGCTGCGCATTCCCATGATGGTGGGGGAAAACACCAGCCGCTTCGGGACGGCCTTCACCGTCTCCATCGAAGCCCGGCACGGCGTCACCACCGGGATATCGGCCGCGGACCGCGCCCGGACCATTCTCACGGCCGTCGATCCGGCGAGCGGGCCGGGGGACCTGGCCCGCCCGGGGCACGTCTTCCCGCTCAGGGCGCGGCCGGGGGGGGTGCTGATGCGCGCGGGGCAGACGGAAGCGTCGGTGGACCTGGCCCGCATGGCCGGTCTCTGCCCGGCGGCGGTGATCTGCGAGATCATGAGCGAAGACGGGACCATGGCCCGCGTTCCCGAACTCGGGGAGTTCGTCGAGCGCCACGGCATCCGGATGGTCACCGTCGCCGACATCATCGCCTACCGGCTCAAGACGGAGACCTTCGTGAAGGCCGTCACCGAGGCGGAGTTTCCCACCGAATTCGGGGATTTCAGGATCGTCGTTTTCGAAAACCTGCTGGACGAGGACCACCACGTCGCGCTCATCAAGGGGGAGATCCACCCGGAGACTCCGCTGATGGTGCGCGTGCATTCGCAATCGACCGTGGCCGACGTTTTCGGGTCGCTGCGCAGCGGGGCGCCGGGCGAGCTGCGGGACGCGCTGCGGATCATCAACGAATGCGGCAACGGGATCCTCGTGTACCTCCGCCAGGAGGACAAGGGGGAAACCCTGGTGGAAGAGATCCGGTCCTACGCGCGGGAAAACGGGGCGCCCAAGGCGGCGCCCCTCCCGGCGAAGACGCAGTCCAGCAGCGACCTGCGGATCTACGGAATCGGGGCCCAGATCCTGCGGGAGCTGGGCGCGGGCCGGATACGCCTGCTCACGAACCATCCGAAGAAGATCGTCGGCCTCCATGGATACGGCCTGACCGTGGTGGAGCAGATCCGGCTGTAGGGAGGCGCGGGGTCATTTTCCCAGTTTGGCCATCTGCGCCTCTATGACGGGATCCTCGATCTTGTGGAAGAGGATCTCGCGCGTTCCGAGCGGGTGGCCGTCGGCGAGCCGGAGCCCGGCGACCGCCTCCCAGCGCGCTCCCTCGAGGGTTGCGGGGCGGCCCAGCATGAGCCGGAGTTTTTCGGCGGAATGGGGCATGAAGGGCTCCATGAGAAACGACAGCGCCAGCTGCAGCTGCAGGGTCGTGTTCAATATGGATGCGCAGCGATCCCGGTCCTTCTTGAGCTCGCTCCAGGGCGCCGCGTCGTTGAAGTACTTGTTTCCCAAGCGCGCCAGGTCCATGAGCTCGGTGACGGCGCGCCGGACCTGGAATTCCTCCAGGGAGGCGCCGATCGAAGCGGCGGAGCGCCCGACGGAGTCGAGGAGCGCCCGGTCGGCGGGCTGGAGCGTCCCGGCCGGGGGAACCCGGCCGTCGAAGTGCTTCTCTACGAAGGTCAGGCAGCGGTTGACCAGGTTTCCCAACACGTCGGCCAGGTCGCCGTTGTTGCGAGCCTGGAAATCCTTCCAGGTGAAATCGGCGTCCTTGTTTTCGGGGGCGTTGGCCTCGAAGTAGTAGCGCAGGGGGTCCGGGGGAAAGACCTCCAGGTAATCGTCCACCCAGACGGCCCAATTGCGGCTGGTCGAGATCTTCCGCCCTTCGATGTTCAGAAACTCGTTGGCCGGGATCTGGGCGGGGAGGACGTATTCCCCGTGGGCCATCAGCGCCGCGGGCCAGACGATGGCGTGGAACACGATGTTGTCCTTGCCGATGAAGTGCACCAGGCGCGTCCGGGGGTCGAGCCAGTAATCGCGCCAGCGGTCGGGCCGCCCCTGCTTTTCGGCCCACTCCACCGAGGAAGAGATGTAACCGATGGGGGCGTCGAACCAGACGTACAGCACCTTGCCCTCGGCCCCCGGCAGCGGGACCGGAACCCCCCAGTCGATGTCGCGCGTGATGGGCCGGTCGGTCAGGCCCTCCTTGAACCACCCGGAACAGAACTCCCGCACGTTGCTCTTCCATTCGGGCTTGGACGCCTGCCACCGCTCGAGGCTCTCCTGGAGGCGGGAGAGGGCGAAATACCAGTGCCGGGTGGAGCGCAGCTCCGGGGCCGCGGCGCACACCTTGCACTTCGGGGCGATCAGCTGTTCCGGCTCCAGCCAGCGTCCGCACGCCTCGCACTGGTCCCCGCGGGCCCCGGACGCGTGGCAGTGGGGGCATTCTCCCTCGATGTAACGATCGGGGAGAAAGCGGCGGCAGGGTTCGCAGTAGAACTGCCGCACGGTCTCCTCGCGGATGTACCCCTTGCGGTGCAGGGTCAGGAAGAACTCCTGGGAAATCCTGTGATGCAGGGGGAGCGAGGTCCTGGAGTAGTTGTCGAAGAGGATGCCCATGCGCCGGAAGCTGTCCGCCATGATGGCGTGGTAGCGGTCGACGACCTCCTGCGGGGTCACCTTTTCCCGGTCCGCCCGGATGGTGATGGGAACCCCGTGCTCGTCCGAGCCGCAGATGAACAGCACGTCCATCCCCTTCAGGCGCTGGTAGCGCACGTAGACATCGGCCGGGATGTAGGCGCCGGCGAGATGCCCCAGGTGCAGGGGGCCGTTGGCGTAGGGGAGGGCAGCGGTGACTAGTATCTTTTCTCCGGTAGCGTCCACACTCATTCCTTTCCGACAGAGATTTTCCGGGCGCCCGGCGGGGGCGCCTCGGGGTGCACGTAATCCGCGAGGGCGTCGCGCGTGGAGGGGAAGGCCAGCTCCCCCCAGGGAATGTCGCCCGGGTCGAAGCGGCGGACCTCCCGGCTCTCGGGGGTCGGGGAAGCGGTTCCCCCGACGACGGTGGCCCGGTACACGACCATGACGACATCGGCCCCCGCGTACGAATAGACGCCGAGGAGCGCGTCCAGGCGGATGTCCAGCCGGGTTTCCTCGTAGGCCTCGCGCACCGCCGCCTCGGGGACCGTTTCCCCGAGGTCCACGTACCCGCCGGGAAAGGTCCAGAGCCCGCGGGACGGCTCGATGTCCCGGCGCACAAGCCAGATTCCCGGGCCCTGGCGCGGCACGGCCGCCGCTACCACCTTGGGGTTCAGGTAGAAGACGAAGCCGCACGCGGGGCATACCTTCCTCAGGCGCTGCTCCGCGTGCACGCGACGGCTTTCGAGCCCGCTGCCGCAGCGGGGGCAGTGCCTGACCCATTCCGATCCGTGGGGATGCTGGAGCTGCCGGTGATCCGTCCCGTCCGCCATAGGCTTGGTTCCGAAGCAGTATCATAGCAGCCGGGACCGGCCCGGGCCAGAGGAATGGCCCCCTACATCTCTTTGGCCGTGTATCCCTTGCGCGTGTGGACCTTGAGCTTCACCGGCTTTCCCTTGGCATCCTTCAAATCCGCCTGGACCTCCACCTGGATTTTGCGGAATTTGCCGTCCTTCTTCGTGTTGGAGGACGCGTAGGCGATGCTGTACTGGCTCCGGAGCAGAAGAGATATGTTGTTGAAGATGGCGGGGAGTTCGGTGTTGAAGCGCGGGAAGTAGGACTGCCCCCCCGTCAGGTCCGCGAACGACCTCAGGCGGTTGTCCCCCATGAGGTAATCCAGGTTCGCGGATTGGCTGATCCATCCGCGGGCGTCCGCATAGGCCCGGTACCACTGCCCGAGCCCGATCGCGTAGATGGAGGCGTTGGCCTGCCGGCATTTCTTCAGGGCGTCGTCGTAGGTGTGGCGGCTGAAGGTGTCGAGCCCGGTGCTGACCAGAACGACGGCCACCTTCCCCTCGATCTCCTCCGTGCGGTCCAGGACCTCGATGACGGCATCGGAAAGGTTGCTCTCGTCCCAGGTGGTGTAGTTGAACTGCCGGAGGGCGTCGTGGATCTTCTGCCGGTCCTGGGTGAAATCGCTGACGATGGTCGTATGCATGTCGTATCCCATGACGGCGACCCAGTCCCCGGGTCGCAGGCTGCGGGCGAAATAGTCCATGGCGTCCCAGACCTCGTCGATGAAGTTGTTCACCTTCTTGCTGTATTCCACCAGCAGAACCACCGTGAGGTTGGCGTCCACCGCCGAGAAATGGAGGATCTCCTGCTTGACCTTGTCCTCGTAAATGTTGAAGTTTTCCGGTTTCAGGCCCGTGAGGACGTTCCCCTTGTTGTCGGTCACGAGCACCTGCAGCGTCACCAGGTCCACGGCCACCGATATGGACGTCTTCCCGCGCGGTCTCTCTTCTTCCGCCGCGGCGGGGGCGCCTTCGGCGGGGGCGCCTGCGGCGGGAGCGCCGGGGGAGTGACCCAGAATGTACAGGACCAGGGCCAGAGCCAGGGATCCCTTGATTGCGCCCGTTCGGTATGTCATCGCCCACCCCGCGGATCGGAAAGTTTCGGGAAACATTCTTGACGCTTCACCCGCTGAAATGGTAGCACAATGAGGATTCCGGGCAAGCGCGCCCGAGACAAATTGAATTGACCTTGAAATAGGGCGGTGCTAATAATTCCCGGGGTGACGCCGTCAGGCGTCACCCCGGTCTCCCGGAATGCTTGGACTGGAGGTACACTGTGAGCTACTGTCCGGAATGCGATGCCGTTATCGAAGAGGACATCGAAGAAGTGGGCGAGATCATCACCTGCCCCGAATGCGGGGTGGAGCTCGAGGTGATTTCGCTCGATCCCCTGGAATTCGATCTCGCCCCCGCGGACGACGAGGACGATTTCGATTTTGACGACGACGACGAGGACGACGACTGGGACGACGACGAGGAGTATGACGACGACGACGACGACGACGACGACGACGAGGACGATTTCTAGCCCCGCTCTCTTTCCGCTCGAGCGGAAGCCCCGCCGCCACGCAGGCGCGCCGTGCCTGCACCGGTGCGCGGGGGTTTTTTTTCACCGGCGGGAACCATGACCGATCCAAGGGAAAAGGAAAGGAAGCTCGACGAACTTCTCGCCCGCATCGCGCGCGCCGTGGTGGCCTACAGCGGGGGGGTCGACAGCGCCTATCTCGCCTTCAGGGCGCACCGGGTCCTGGGTGAACGGGCTCTGGCCGTCACGGCCGAGAGCGCCTCCCTTTCCAGCCACCAGCGGGAGCTGGCGGACGGTTTTGCTCGCCGCTACGGGCTCCATCGCCGGATCGTCCATTCGCGGGAAATGACGCTGCCCGAATTCTGCGCCAACAGCTCCAGCCGCTGCTTTCATTGCAAGGACGCACTGTTCGCCCAGCTGGAAGAGGTCGCGCGGGAGTTCGGGGCCGTGGTGCTCGACGGCCAGAACACCGACGACCTTGCCGATTACCGCCCGGGCAGGAGCGCGGCGGAGAAGCACCGGGTGCGCAGCCCGCTCGTGGAAGCGGGGCTCGCCAAGAGCGAGATCCGCGCCCTGTCGCGGCTGCACGGCCTGCCTACGGCCGATGAACCGGCCTCCGCCTGCCTGGCTTCCCGCATCCCCTACGGCGTGCCGATTACGGAGGAGGCCCTCCGGATCGTGGACCGGGGGGAGGAGGCGCTCCGGGGGATGGGTTTCGGGATCTTCCGCGTCCGGCACCACGAACACCTGGTGCGGCTGGAATTCGGGCCGGAGGACCTGGCGAAGGCGCTGGATCCGGCCATGGCTGCGCGGCTCGCCTCGGCTTTCAAGGGCCTCGGCTACAAGTACGTGACGCTGGATCTCGAGGGGTACCGCACCGGGAGCGGCAACGAGGTGCTCGGCGCGGAGGAGAAGGACCGGTTCCGGTCGTATCCGGCCGGGACGGGCACGAAAGAAGGGGCTCAGTCGTCCGCCGCCACGGACGCGCCCGAGGGGGCGTAGTAACCCCTGCGGTGGCGGACGCGCAGGTCGCGGTCCCCGGTTCCGGTCAGCTGGATCCTCACGCGGCGGAAGGAGCCGTCCCGCGCGCTGTTCGAAGAGATGTAGCCGATGCTGTACTGAGTCCTCAATTCCCGGGCTATTTCCGCGACGATGGCGTGGATTTCCGAAATCCGCTGCGGGAAATAGGCCTTTCCGCCGGTTTCCTCCGTGATCCGGGTCATGGCGTCCATGACCCTTTTCGCCCCGATGTTGGACCAGCGGCCGAACAGGCTCCGGGTCGGGACCTCCTCGATGAAGCCCACGCAGAATACCTGGACGTCCGCCTCCTGCACCTTGGCCACGAGCTCCTCGAGCTTGTAATAGCTGTCCTTGTCCTCGCCGTCGGTGATGACGACCACCGCCTTTTTTCCCCGGCTTCCCGACTGCGCCTTCTGCACCCCGAGGTAGATGGCGTCGTACAGGACCGTGCCCCCCGCGACGACGGTGTTTTCGAGCGAATCCCGGACCTCGTCGATGTCGCTGGTGAAATCCTGCAGCAGTTCCACCTCGTCGCTGAACCCGATCACGAACACCTGGTCTTCGGCGTGGCTCGCCTCGATGAAGGCCAGGGCCGCGCCGTTGACCTGTTCTATTTCCTGCCGCATGCTGCCGCTCACATCGAGCAGAATGCCGATGCTGAGGGGAACGTCCTCCTGGGCGAAGGCGGCGATTTCCTGGGCCTTCCCGTCCTCGTGGATCCTGAAGTTGGCCGGCTCGAGCCCGGTGACAAAATGCCCCTCCTTGTCATAGACGGAGGTGTGCATCACGACCAGATCGACGCTGACTCCAAGTTTGAACGGGGACCCGGAAGGCTCCTGCTTGGTGATTTCAGGTGTTACCTGAGCATATATAGTGCAAAAGCAGATAAAAAAAGCACAAAGTATGGCTGCTGCGACCCGGGGCAAAATCAGGAAACGGGTCCGCGGCGACGGTTCAGTTCTTCGGAGCATAATATCCTTCCCTGGCGTGCACGGCCAGTTTCGGGAGGCCCTGGGGGGTGTCGAGCTTGACGGTGATGCGGCGCCATTTCCCGTCGTGGGCCCTGTTGGTGGGGGAATATCCGATCAGGTACTGGTTGCGCAGTTCGGCATGGATGAGGTCGATGTAGTAGTCGAGTTCATTGAAACTGGTGGGGAAAAACGCCCGGCCGCCCGTGAGACTTACGATGTTCCGGATTTCGGAGTAACCGTAGCCCAATTTCCCCTGTTCCCCGATGCCGTAGATCTGCACGTCCGACTCCTTGGCGAATTCGCGTACCTCGCCCGGGGAGTAGCGGCTGCTGTTGTCCTCGCCGTCCGTGATGACGATCAGCGCCTTCTTTTCGTTCCTGCCCCGCCGCACCTGGTCGAGCCCCATATACACGGCGTCGTAAAGCGCGGTGCTCCCCCCCGGCTTCTGCAGCGCCACGATGTTCTGGATCGTGCCGCCGTCCTCGGTGAAAGGCTGGGCCAGGTTGGTCCGGTCGTTGAAGGTGACCAGGAAGCATTCGTCCTCGGGGTTTTCCGACTGCAGGAAGCGGGTGATGGCGCTCTTGGCCTTGCGGATGTTGTTGTTGTCCTTCATGCTGGCGCTGATATCGAAAATGAGGCCCACGCTCACGGGCGCCGGCTCCTGGCTGAAATAGGAGATTTCCTGTTCGATCTTGTCCTCGTAGACGCGGAAATGGTCCATTTCGAGGCCGGTGACGTAGCGGTTCATGGGGTCGGTGACGGCGACCTTGATAAAGACCGTTTCCACCCCTACCTTGAATGTGGGCGGTCGGCTCCTCCGGCGGTCCTGGGTGTCTCCGAGGGCCAGGACCGATGGCAGGAGGAGAACCAGCCCGAGGGACATTGCCTTGAGTGCGTTCATGGCCAGCCTCAATGCGCCGTGCGGCGGGCGCTTCTTGACTCCAGTGTAGCAGAAGGCCGGGTCAAGTCAAGAAGGGGCGGGGGGCCTACGGTTCTTCCAGCCTGTCCAGAAAATCCAGTCCCACAAGGACTTCCCGGGGTTTGGATCCCTCGGCCGGCCCCACCAGACCGTTGTGGAACATCATGTCCACCAGCTTGGCCGCACGGCCGTACCCGATGCTGAGCCTTCGCTGCAGGAGCGAGGTGGAGGCGCGTCCCTCGCTGACGACCACGCGGACGGCGCTGGTGTACAGGGGATCCTGCGTCGATCCGTCGACCGGGTTTCCGGCCTCGTCCAGTTCCTGCTGCCCGTAGGTCAGGATGGAATCGTCGTAGGAGGGGACTCCCTGGCGGCGCAGGTGCTCCACGATGGCCTGCGCCTCCTTCTCGCTGACGTAGGCGCCGTGAATGCGGGTGAGGCGCGAGGTTCCCGGGGGGATGAAGAGCATGTCGCCGTTCCCCAGGAGCTGCTCGGCCCCGTTGCCGTCGATGATGGTGCGGCTGTCGACCTTGGAGGCGACCTTGAAGGCGATGCGGGAGGGGAAGTTGGCCTTGATGATGCCCGTGATGACGTCGACCGAGGGGCGCTGGGTGGCCAGGATGAGGTGAATCCCCACCGCGCGGGCCATGGCGGCCAGCCTGGAGATCGATTCCTCGACCTCCCGGCCGGAGACCATCATCAGGTCGGCCAGCTCGTCGATGACGAGCACGATATAGGAAAGGGGTTTTTCCAGCTCCCCCTCCGGGGGGGCGTCATCCAGCAGGGGCAGCTGGGCTCCGGCGGAGCGGATATAGGTGTTGTACTGGTCGATGTTGCGCACCCCCCGGCGCGCCAGCTTCTTGTAGCGGATTTCCATTTCGTTGGTCGCCCACCGGAGGGCGTTGGCGGCCTCGGCGGGATCGGTCACGATGGGGGTGAGCAGGTGCGGGATGTCGGCGTACAGGCCGAGTTCCAGGCGCTTCGGGTCGATGAAGATGAAGCGCACCTCCTCGGGGGCGGCCTTGTACAGGATGGAGGTGATCATGCAGTTGAGGGCCACGCTCTTTCCCGCCCCCGTGGCCCCGGCGATCAGCAGGTGGGGCATTTTCGCCAGGTCGGCCATGTAGGGGACCCCGTTGATGAGCTTGCCGAGCGCCAGGGTCAGCCTCGAGGGGGATTTGCGGAAGGCGTCGGAGTCGATCAGTTCCCGCAGCACGATGATTTCGCGGTGGACGTTCGGGACCTCGATTCCCACGGTGGCCTTGCCCGGGATACGGTCGATCCGCATCGACTCCGCCTTGATCCCCAGGCAGAGGTCGTCCACCAGGCCGGTGATGCGCGAATACTTGATCCCGGCGTCGGGCTTGAACTCGAACGTCGTCACCACGGGACCGGGGTGGATCTGCGTGATCTGGCCGTTGACGTCGAACTCCGCGCATTTGGCCGCGATCAGCCGGGCGCGTTCCATCAGCTCCGCCTCGTCGACCGGGAAGGGGTTTTCGCCCGCGGCGAGCAGGTCCACGGGAGGGAGGGCGAATTTGCGTGCCCGGGAGCGGTCGGCGTGCGCCGCCGGCGCCTCCTTCGGCTCTTCGCCGGCGGGGGCGGGGCGCGGGGCTACCCGCGGCGGCGCGCTCGCGACGGGCGCCTTTACCGGTTCCGGCCGGGGGGTGAGCGCGGGCGCTTGGGCCGGGGGCTTGATGTTCACCACGGCCCGCACCGGCCGGCGGTTCTCCCGCCACCGCCGCCACCGCCCGACGAGGTCGAGCCGGGGGAGGCGTATTCTCAGCCCGAAACGGGAGAAACTCCCGGCCAGGGTGAGGGGGGTGGCGGCGAGAATGCCGAGAACGAGCGCCCCGGCGAGGACGATGAAGGTGCCGGTCTGGTTCAGGTTCGGCAGCAGCAGGCGGAGGGCCAGCACCCCGAGCAGTCCGCCCGGATGGAAATCGAGGCTCCCTTCGGGGAGGGGAAGAAGCTGGAGCAGCGCGGCGCTGCCGGAGATCAGCAGGAAGAAACCGAGCGCCCTGAGATAGGGCTCCGCGAGCGGCCGGCCGAAAACGAACTTCCAGCTCAGCACCGAGAGCGGGACCAGGAGCAGGAAGGAGGCGAACCCGAAAACCTGGTAGAGGATGTCGCTGACCAGGGCTCCGAGCCGGCCGGCCTTGTTTTCGATGGAGCCATCCGTGGTCAGGGTGTTCAGGCTGGCGTCGCCGGGGTCGTGGGTCAGGAGGCAGAGGAGAAGCAGGACCGCCAGAATCAGCAGCGTCACCCCGATGAATTCGTGTCTTTTCTTGGTTTCACCCGGCATAGGAGGATCCTGGTCGGTTAGACTTCGATAATGACGGGTACGATCATGGGCCGCGTTCCCGTCCGTTTGCGAAAGTATCTTTTCAGCGCGACCCGCACCACCTCGGTGAGGACCCCGGAGTCGCGGCGCTCCTCTTCGCTGCACTCCTCGAGCGCCAGGAAGGCGGCCTGGCGGGCCTCGGCCAGGAAGGCGGCCCCCTCCGCCTCCTGGATGTGGCCCCGGCTGATCAGTTCGGACACCCTCTCGACGGCGCCGGTCCCCTTGTTGACGGCGACGACGGCCAGGACCACCCCCTCCTCCGACAGGTGCTGCCGGTCGCCGATCACGACCTCGTCCAGTTCCGCCACGCCGCCGGAATCGATCAGGCGGCGTCCGACCGGCGCCTTGCCCGCGACGCGGATGCCGGAGGGGGTCAGCTCGATGATGTCGCCCGATTCGGCCAGGAGGATGTTTTCCGCGTCGATCCCGGTTTCACGCGCCAGGAGGGTGTGGGCGAAAAGCTGCCGGTATTCCCCGTGGACGGGGACGAAGAACCTGGGGCGGGCGAGGTTGAGCATGATTTTCAGCTCCTCGGCGCTGGCGTGCCCGGAGACGTGCGTCGTCCAGTGCCCCTCGTCGAAGACGCGCGCTCCCCGGCGGCAGAAATGGTTGACGAGGCGGGAGATCCTTCCCTCGTGCCCGGGGATCACGCGCGCGCTGAGGATGACGGCGTCCCCCGGCGTGACGGAGATATCCTTCTGCTTGTCGAAGGCGAGGCGGGTCAGCGCGGCCAGGGGCTCCCCCTGGCTCCCCGTGCAGAGCACGAGCAGCTCCTCGTCCGGGATCGTCTTCGCCGCGCCCGGTTCCAGCAGGAGGTCCGGGGGGACGGTGAGATAACCCAGCTCCGAGGCGATCCGGATGTTGTCCTTCATGCTGCGGCCGAGCACCGCGACCCGGCGGCCGAAGGCCCGGGCAAGGTCCAGGACGATCTGGATCCGGTGGATGCTCGAAGCGAAGCAGGCGACGACGATCTTGCGCCGGCAGAGGTGGAAGATCCCTTCCAGGCCGCTCCGGACGTTGATTTCCGGGGGGGTGAAACCGCGCCGCTCGCTGTTGGTGCTGTCGCTGAGCAGGGCCAGCACCCCCTCCTCCCCGAGCTGCGCGATGCGGGCGTAGTCGGTGACGGAGCGGTTGAGGGGGGCGGAATCGAGCTTGAAATCGCCCGTGTGGATGACGGTGCCCGCCGGGGTGGTGATCGCCAGCCCGATGCTGTCGGCGAGGCTGTGGGTCATGGCGAGGATTTCGACCCGGATCCGCCCGAAATCCAGGAGGTCGCGCGCCCGGACGGGCCTGAGATCGCTGTGTTCGAGAAGGCCGCTCTCCCTGAGCCGGCCGCGCAGGAGGCCCAGGGTCAGCCGGGTTCCGTACACCGGGATCGAAAAGTCTTCGAGCAGGTAGGGGAGGGCCCCGATGTGGTCCTCGTGACCGTGGGTCAGCACGATCCCGCGCACCCGGTCGCGGTGCTCGAACAGGTAGGCGAAATCGGGGATCACCCGGTCGACGCCCAGCAGGTCTTCACGCGGGAACATGAGGCCGGCGTCCACGACCAGGATATCCTCCCCGTAGCGGACCGCCATCATGTTCATCCCGAATTCCCCCAGGCCGCCCAGGGGAACGAGTTCCATTTTGTCTTCGCTCACGATGTCTTTCCAGGTAAGGGCGCAGTATAGCCCAGACGTGCCTTTTGTTAAACACCCGGATCGGCGGCGTAAGGCACGAAATGATCATGGAACGCCGAGGCCAGCCGCACGTACTCCTCCACCGAAAGGTCTTCGGCCCGGCGCCTGCCGTCGATCCCGGCCGCTTCCAGCAGCGCCGGGGCGATTTTTCCCAGCTCCGGGTGGAGCGAGAGGGAATTGCCGAGGGTCTTGCGGCGATGGGCGAAGGCCCCCTTGCAGAGGAGGTCGAAATGGGCCTCCCAGCCTGGCCCGCGGCGCCCGGCGCGGGGGGTCAGGGCGATCATGGCCGAGGACACCGCGGGGCGCGGGACGAAGCAGGAGGGGGAAACCCGGAAGCCCATGCGCACCTCGGCCTGGTACTGGCAGCGCACGGACAGGTACCCGTAGAGCCTGGAGCCCGGCGGGGCGGCGATCCGCTGGGCCACCTCGAGCTGCAGCATGAAAAACATGTCCGCCGCCTCGAGGCGGGCGTCGAAGAGCCTCCCGATCGTGGCGGTGGCGATATTGTAGGGAAGATTGCCGGCCACCCGCAGTCTCTGTCCGGGACCGGGCGCGGGGAGGAGGCCGAAATCGAACTTCAGGATATCGGCCCCGATCACGGAGGCACCCGGGAAGGGTGCCAGCGCGTCCTCGAGCAGCGGGAGGCAGTCCCGGTCCAGTTCCACGGCCCAGAGTCGCTCCGCGTATCCGGCCAGCAGGCGGGAGAGCGCTCCGGTGCCCGCGCCGATTTCGAGAAACAGGTCCCCGGGGGCGGGTGCGATCCAGCGGACAATGCGGTCCAGAACCCCCGTATCTCGTAGAAAATGCTGGCCAAATCGTTTCTTGGCCTCGGGAGCATTGGGCTTGACAAGGCGTGTGTACGCTTCCATAATGAGCTTCTATTTTAGCGGGGTGGAGCGTCACCTTCAAATTTTGTTAGGAGAATTTCGAGATGAGCGAAAAAGTTGGCGAAGTCGGGGATCAGAATTTTGAATCCGAGGTCCTGAATTCTCCTGTGCCGGTGCTGGTGGATTTCTGGGCGGCCTGGTGCGCCCCCTGCCGGATGCTGGCCCCCGTGGTCGACTCCATCGCCGAAAAATACGAGGGTCGCGCGAAGGTACTGAAGTTGAATGTCGATGAAAACACCCTGACCTCAGGCAAATACAATATCAAGGGGATTCCCACCCTGCTGCTGTTCAAGGACGGCATGGTCAAGGAACAGATCGTGGGGAACACCACCCAGGGCGCCATCTCCAAAATGATCGACAACCATCTCAACGGGTAGGGAGCGCCGCCCTCCCCGTAAGCCAGCCGCCTTCCGCATCCGCGGCGGGGCCGCCTGCGAAGCGGCTGCCCGCACTCACGCGGCGGACCGCGGCCGATCTTTTCCATTCGCGCTAGCCGGGTGTCATTTTTCATGGCCAACATAATCGTCATCGGGGCCCAGTGGGGGGATGAGGGCAAGGGCAAGATCGTGGACCTGTTCACCCCCTTTTTCGACATAGTCGCGCGCTACCAGGGGGGGCACAACGCCGGTCATACGGTCATTGCCGGCGGCAGGAAGTATGTCCTTCACCTGATTCCGTCCGGAATCCTGCACCCCGGAAAGCTGTGTGTCATCGGCAACGGCGTGGTCATCGACCCGGAAGCCCTCAAGCGGGAGATCGGGGAACTGGCGGAGGGGGGGATCAGCTGCCGGGACCGGCTCTTCATCAGCGACCGGGCCCACATCATCCTGGACTACCACCGGCTGGCGGAGCAGGGGGACGAGGAGCGCCGGGGGGCCGAGCGGATCGGAACCACCAACCGGGGGATCGGCCCGGCCTACGAGGACAAGATGGCGCGCCGGGGCCTGCGCGTATGCGACCTGGGGAATCCGCGGACGGTGCGCTCCCGCGTGGAGGAAAGCGCCCGGGTCAAGCACTCGCTCCTCCCGGAAGCGGCCGGCGGGATCCGGGTGGAGGACATCTGCGCCCGCGCCGCGCGGCTGGGACGGGAACTGCAGGAATACTTCTGCGATACCGCCGAAATCCTGAACCGCGCCATCGACGAGGGGAAAAGCGTGCTGTTCGAGGGGGCGCAGGGCACCCTGCTCGACGTGGACCATGGGACCTATCCCTTCGTGACGGCGTCGAGCGCCACCGCGGGGGGTGCTTCGACCGGGACCGGCGTCGGACCCACCCGTATCGACGGCGTGGTCGGGATATCCAAGGCGTATACCACCCGGGTCGGGGAGGGTCCTTTCCCGACCGAACTGCAGGGCGGCATCGGGGAGCATATCCGGGAGCGCGGGCAGGAATTCGGGGCCTCCACCGGAAGGCCGCGCCGGTGCGGGTGGTTCGACGCCGTCGTCGTCCGATACGCGCGGCTGATCAACGGGCTCGGCTCCCTGGTGATCACCAAGATGGACGTTCTCGACGACCTCGACGAAATCAGGATCTGCACCGGGTACCGGTACAAGGGGGAGCGTCTCCGTTCCTTCCCGCCCGAGGTGGCGGTGCTGGAGCGGTGTGAACCGGAATATCTCAGCGTCAAGGGATGGCGCGCGCCGACGGCCGGAATCCGGGATTACGGGGAGCTGCCGCCCCTGGCGCGGGATTACGTCAGGCGGCTGTCGGACCTGGTCGAGACGGAGATCAGCGTGGTCTCGACCGGCCCGGACCGTGCGGAAACGGTTATCGTCTCCCCCGACTCGCGCCTGGAGTCGTGGCTCCCGCTCCACCGCGCCGGCGCCTCCGATTGACGCACTGGACCCCGAAAGCCCCGCCCCCTGCCGGGAATCCTTTGATAAATCGGCCGGGATAGGGTATCTAATTCCATACGGGGGACCTTGACTATGCGGCTCGACATCCTTTTGGCGCTGGCAATGCTCACGGGAGTTTCCCCCGCCCCTTCCCAGCAGGCGGCCCGGGACTACGACAAGAGCCACTCCATCCCCCCGTTCGGTCAGATCTTCATCAGCAACACTTCGGGGACCATCAAGGTCTCGGCCTGCGAGGGGAAGGAGGTCCACGTGGCGGCGACCATCAACGGCCCCGACCGCGAATTCCTCCGGATCCAGGACAACAGCACCCCCGGGCGTGTCGAGATTTTTCCCCGCTACCTCCAGTTCGGGAAGGGGAACGCCAGCGTCGATTTCGATGTCCGCGTCCCGCGCGGGATCGACTATCACCTGAACGTCTGGTCCTTCAGCGGCAGGGTGGAGATGGACGGCGCCAGGGGCCGCATCGTGGCCAGGAGCAACAGCGGCGACGTCTCGATGAAGAAGGTCCGGGGGTTCGCGATGGCCTCGTCGGTGAGCGGGAGCGTGAGCGGGGAACTCGAGCGGACGCGGGAAACCAACAACGTCCTGTATACCTCCATCAGCGGCAACATCGCGGTGGAGGCGCCGGCCGACGTCGACGCGACGATCGACATGTCCAGCCACAGCGGGGGGATCCAGACCGATTTTCCCGTCGAGGTCAAGGACATGCGTTACGGCCCGGGCAAACTGGCGAAACTGAAGCTCGGGTCGGGAAGACAGATCGTCTCCATGCGCTCGACCTACGGCCGTGTCAGCCTGACGCGGCAGAAGCCCGCGCCCGCGCCGAAATAATCAAATCACCCTTTGAATCGGGCGCGGGTGCGTGCTACTCTTCCCCCCGTTGCGGCGACGCCGGCCGCGCCGCACCCGACGCCGCACGCAACCCGACACGGGGGCCGTTAGCTCAGTCGGCAGAGCATCTGCCTTTTAAGCTCCCCGGACGCTATTTCGTAAACCCCTCAAAACACAACGATACCCGCTATCCATGCGGGTTTTCGTGTTTATGGGCCTTCCTTTATTTTAGGCTGCTTTCGGCTATTTTAGGCTACTTCCTAACCCTATTTCACTACGATTTTCACTACAGTTTTCGGCGGGCCTTTTTCTGCTTCGATTTCGCGGCCCGATTCTCCCGGGCCTTTTCGGCGAAGTATTCATTCCCCTTCTCGGACGCCCAAACGGCGAAGCGGCACCGGGGGGTGCAATGGACTTGGTCCGTCCGGCGCTTCAAGTAGACGCCACCGCAGGCGGGGCAGACGCCCACGAACCCTTCGGCGTCCGGGGTGATCGCCAGCAGGTTAAGGTACCCCACGGCGGCCTCGGCCACCCTGCGCGGGAGGGAGGTCTCCGGGTCCAGGTACAAGCGCCCCTTGACATCATGGAGCCCGATCTCCACTGGCGCATTCAACATCTTTTCGATTGCCAGTAGATCCTCCTTCGATGGGGAGCCGGGGCCAAGGGCCGATTGCAGCACGCGGATGACCGGCTGCACGGGATTCCCCGCAAGGGAATTGTCGCCCTTCGCGCCGTAGACCTTCGCCACCTTCGCCATGGGGATCACGCCCTTCCCCTGGAACCATCCCGGGCTTCTCAGGTTCGCCAACTCAATAAACAGCCGTTGTGCGGCCCGCCGGATCTCTGCGCTTGCGTCCCGTTTTCGTCCCATGATCCCACCCCTTTCAATTAAACGTTTTTCCCTTAAAGCCGACCCTTAAAAGTTTCAACGGATAATAAACCAAAAGCGTTTGCATTGTCAAGAAGAAAACCGTATAAACAAGATAGCAACCGAAGGCAACCGGGGCGGCCTGAATGACCCCGAGAAAGGCGGAAGCTATGGGACACAAGGTATTGACGCCGGGGTGGGAGATCGAGCTTGACGCCGAGTGTATGCGCGAACTCCGGGAGGCGCACTTGCTCAACGGCAGCAGGAACAGGATTCTGCCGGGAGTCTATCAGGCCGTCGCCATGGGGCTCTTGAGCGACCGCACTATTCACATGCTCGGCGGGGTAGGAGTGGGGAGCGACCCCCGAGCCCTGACGGGTCCGGAAGTTTGCGTCTGCGGTTGCCGTGAATGTCGGCGGTGAATTGAAGCAGCGGGAGATTGCGGAGGAAACGGGGATTGCTCAGCCCAATGTTGCGCGGATGATGGCGCGGATTATCCGAAAAATCAAGGAAGCTCCGGGTACCACCGTGGGGGAACCTAAAGAACGGCAATAAAACGGGTTGTCCGGCCGGGTGGTACATCGACCGTCCATATACTAGAGAGAACAGGGTTAAAAAAGGGAAAAACCGGAAGGCAACCCAAGGGACGGGAAATT
>JAAYCX010000047.1 GCA_012729555.1 Acidobacteriota bacterium | reverse complement strand
CTTCGGATCCAGCTTGTTCATCACTATCGTGATCGCCGCGGTCAAGGTCGTCTTGCCGTGATCGATGTGTCCGATCGTCCCGATGTTGACATGCGGTTTGCTGCGATCAAATTTCTCCTTGGCCATATCTCCCTCCGAACCTAGTTGACTGACGACTTTCCGCGGATCTTCGAAATCACCTCTTCGCTGACCGTCTTGGGCGCTTCCTCGTAATGGGAGAAGTGCATCGAGTAGGTCGCCCGCCCCTGGGTCATGGAACGCAGATCGGTCGAATAGCCGAACATTTCCGAAAGCGGCACCCTGCATTGAATCACGGTCGAGCCCAGCCTGTTTTCCGCCGACTCGACCCGCCCCCGGCGGGAATGCAGGTCCCCGGTCACGCTCCCCATGTACTCTTCCGGGACCACGACCTCCACCCGCATCATCGGTTCCAGCAGGACGGGACGGGCCCGCTTCGCGGCGTCCTTGAGGGCCATGGAGCCGGCGATCTTGAACGCCATTTCCGAGGAATCCACCTCGTGGTAGGAGCCGTCCGTGAGCGTGACCTTCACGTCGACCGTTTCGTACCCCGCCAGCACGCCCGCGGTCAGGGCCTCGCGGATGCCGCTTTCCACCGGGGCGATGTATTCCCTCGGGATGGCGCCGCCCACGATCTCGTTGACGAACTCGCAGCCGGACCCGGCCTCGGCCGGCTCCAGGATGATTTTAACATGACCGTACTGCCCGCGCCCCCCGGTTTGCCGCACGAATTTTCCTTCGGCTTCCGCCCGCTGGCGGATGGTCTCCCGGTACGCCACCTGCGGCCTGCCGATGTTGGCGGCCACTCCGAATTCCCGGATCATCCGGTCCACCAGGATTTCCAGGTGCAGTTCCCCCATCCCCGAGAGGATCGTCTGGCCCGTGTCCGGGTCCGTATGCACCTTGAAGGTGGGATCCTCACGGATCAGCTTTTCCAGCGAAATGCCCAGTTTCTCCTGGTCGCTCTTGGTCTTCGGCTCGACGGCGACCGAAATCACGGGAGCCGGGAACTCGATGGCCTCGAGAACGACGGGATGCCGCCGGTCGCAGATCGTGTCGCCGGTCGAGACGTTCTTGAGCCCGACGGCCGCGGCGATGTCGCCCGAGTAGACTTCCTTGATCTCCTCCCGCTTGTTGGCGTGCATCTTCAGCAGCCGTCCCACCCGATCCACCGAATCCCGGGTGGAATTATAGATGCCGCTCCCCGACTGGAGCTTCCCCGAGTACACCCGGAAGAAGGCCAGGTGCCCGACGAAGGGGTCGGTCATGATCTTGAAGATCAGCCCGGCAAAGGGCTCCTCGTCCGAGGCGCGCCTCACCGGCGGGGTCTCCCCCTCCCCGGCGACGCCCGTCACCGGCGGAACGTCCAGCGGCGACGGAAGATAGGCGATAATGGCGTCGAGCAGCTGCTGGATCCCCTTGTTCTTGAAGGCCGAACCGCAGAGGACGGGCACGAATTTCAGCTCTATCGTCCCCTTGCGCAGGGCCCGCCGGAGTTCCTCCTCCGTGACCGGTTTCCCTTCCAGGTACTTCTCCATCAGCCCGTCGTCGGCCTCCGAGGCCGTTTCGATCATCCGGTCCCGGTAGGCGGCCGCTTCCGCCTCGTACTCAGCCGGAATCTCTTCCATCGCGAAGTCCGACCCGAGGGTCTCCTCGTTGAAGACGATGGCCTTTTTCGCGACCAGGTCGATGATGCCGCGGAAGGCATCCTCCGCCCCGAGCGGCAGCTGGATCGCCACGGGCACGGTGCCGAGCCGCGAGCGCATCATGTCCAGCACCCGGGGAAAGTCCGCCCCGGTCCGGTCCATCTTGTTCACGAAACCGATGCGGGGCACGCGGTACTTGTCCGCCTGGCGCCACACCGTCTCCGATTGCGGCTCCACCCCCTCGACCGACCCGAAGATCCCCACCGCGCCGTCGAGCACCCGCAGGCTGCGTTCCACCTCGGCGGTGAAATCGACGTGGCCGGGCGTGTCGATGATGTTGACCCGGTGGTCCTTCCAGAAGCAGGTGGTGGCGGCGGACGTGATCGTGATCCCCCGCTCCTGCTCCTGCTCCATCCAGTCCATGGTAGCCGTACCCTCGTGCACCTCGCCCAGCCTGTGCGTGATTCCCGTGTAATAGAGAACGCGCTCGGTGGTCGTGGTCTTACCGGCATCGATGTGGGCCATGATGCCGATATTCCGAGTCCGTTCTAAGGGTACCAAGCGTCCCACAGAGGAAACCTCTTTATCCGCTTCCACTTGAAAGCGGAAATGCACAAATTACCAGCGATAATGGGCAAAAGCCTTGTTGGCCTCCGCCATCCGGTGCGTGTCTTCCTTTTTCTTGATGGCGCCGCCGCGGTTGTTCGAGGCGTCCAGGATCTCGGCGGCCAGCTTTTCACGCATGGTCTTCTCGCCGCGGTTCCGGGCGTTCAGAATGATCCACCGGATCGCCAGCGAGGTCCTGCGGTCGGCGGCGACCTCGATCGGCACCTGATAGGTCGCCCCGCCCACGCGGCGCGACTTCACTTCCAGGAGAGGCTTGACGTTGTCCATCGCCTTCTTGAAGACCTTGACGGGATCGTCCTTGGTCCTTTCCTTGACAATATCGAGACTGCCGTAGAAGGCTCCTTCGGCAACGCTTTTCTTGCCCTGGATCATCATGCAATTGACAAACTTGCTGATGAGGGTGCTTCCGTAAATCGGATCGGGCAGCGCCTCTCTCTTCGGTATTTCTCTTCGCCTCGGCATACTTAAAGATTCTCCCCAAGATCTGCGCATACTCAACTGCACAGGGTCGGCACGCCCGTCGATACCGAATCCCGTCGGCCCCCCCGCGGGGGCCGATTGAGGATCATTGTCGGGAGCAGATCGCTCGCCCTGAAACAGTGGTTATGAAGAAGTGATTAGCTTTTAGGCCGCTTGGCACCATACTTGGAACGGGAATTCTTGCGATCCTGAACTCCAACCGAATCCAGCGTCCCACGAACCACATGATACCGAACCCCGGGGAGGTCCTTGACACGCCCACCGCGAATCAACACGATGGAGTGCTCCTGCAGGTTGTGCCCGATCCCCGGGATGTAGGTCGTAACCTCGATCCCGTTGGTCAGCCGGACACGCGCAACTTTTCGCAGAGCAGAGTTTGGCTTTTTGGGCGTAGATGTGTACACCCTCGTGCATACTCCCCTCCGCTGAGGACTCCCCTGCAAAGCCGGACTCTTCGTCTTGTAACGAATCTTCTTTCGGCCAGATCTTACCAGCTGATTGAAGGTCGGCAAACTTTGCTCTCCTTATAAAAGTCAACGCACGGCCAGAAAAACTCCACCATTACAGTATTTCCGAGCCGTGCCGGATACAGCGAAAAACCTGACGAATATAGCAAAGCCCCCTAATCCTGTCAAGCAAATGAAATATTTGGAGATTCTTTTATCCGGGCCGGCCCGGGAATCCCCCGGAATTCGCCCCGTCCCCGAAAAATTTAGGAAATTTCCAGCGCTTTTTTCATCCGCCTGAGCGCTTCGGCCAGTTTTTCCCGGGGACAGGCGAAATTCAGCCGGACAAAACCCTCCCCCCCCTTCCCGAAATCGGTCCCGTCGCTGAGCGCCACCCTCCCCCGCTCGAGGAAAAATTCGGACAATTTTCCCGCCACCCCGGCCGCGGAGCAGTCGAGCCAGGCGAGGTAGGTGGCTTCCACCCGGCACATCCGGACCCGGGGGATCTCCCGCGGCAGGAACCCGGACAGGAAGTCCCGGTTGGCCCGCAGGTAGGCGAGCGCCTGGCCGAGCCACTCCTCCCCCTCGGACAGGGCCGCGAGCGCCGCCGTATGCCCCATGATGTTGACCCACGGTACGATTCCGGCGCTCACCTCCATCCAGCGCCGCCGCAGCCGCGGGTTGGGGATGACGGCAAAACCGCAATCGAGCCCGGCGATGTTGTAGGTCTTGCTGGGCGCCATCAGGGTGACGGTGCGGTCCGCCACCTCCCGGTCGAGCGTGGCGATCGGAATATGGCGGTGCGGGGGGTAGAGGAGCTCGCAGTGGATTTCATCCGAGCAGAGAACGAGCCGGTGGCGGAGGCAGATTTCCGCCAGCGTCTCCAGTTCGGCCCTGGTCCAGACGCGCCCGACGGGGTTGTGGGGGTTGCAGAGGAGGAAGAGACGGGTCGCGGGGGTGATCGCCCGTTCGAAACGCTCGAAATCGATCTCGTAGCCGTCGCCGCTCGGGGCCAGGGGCGGGTCCGCCAGCACCCGCCCGTGCTGCACCGGGTCCCGCAGGAGGTGGAAATAGACCGGCGGCTGCGCCAGCACCCCCTCCCCCGGGGCGGTAAAGGCCTGGATGGCCACGTTGAGGCCTGTGACGATGCCGGGGAGATAGACGACGTCGGGCTCCGCCACCTCCCAGCCGTAGAGCTTCCCCAGCCGGGCGCGCAGCAACTGTGTCAGCCTGGGGGACGGCCGGCTGTAGCCGAAGATCCCATGCTCCGCCCGTTCCCTGAGCGCCTCGATGACCGGCTGCGGGGAGCGGAAATCCATGTCCGCCACCCACAGGGGGAGGACGTCCCCGGGATAGTGCGACCACTTGACGCTGTCGCTCCCCCGGCGGTCGACCCTTTCGTCGAAATCGTACCTCATTCCCCAGAGGTTACAGGTTTCCGGCCGCCGGCCGCAAGGGCCAACGCGGGCCGCCGGGAGCGATTTTTTGGCTCAAATCGGCTCCGTTTCATTTATATAGGGAAAGGAGGAGGCGTCATGGGAACCATCAACAAAGTCCTGCTCATCGGAAGGCTGGGGAAAGACCCGGAAGAACGGACCACGGCGGGGGGCACCTGCGTGTCCAGCTTCAGCCTGGCCACCGACGGCTACCGGGGCAACAACGCCGAGAAGACGGCCGAGTGGCACCGGGTGGTGGTGTTCGGCAAGGTCGCGGGGCTCTGCAACCAGTACCTCAAGAAGGGACGCCTGGTCTGCGTGGAGGGCTCGCTTCAGACCCGCTGCTGGGAAAAGGGTCCGGGGGAGAAGCATTATTTCACCGACGTCGTCGCCTCCCGCGTGACGTTTCTCGGGTCCCCCGGTTCCGACTCCGCGCCCCGCCCGCCGGAGGAGGCTTCGGACGCCCCGAACTGAAGGAGCTGTGCTATAATGCCGTTCCGATGACGGCCTCCGGAAAAAAAGCAGACGGCACACTGTCGGCCCGCAGGGACAGGCTCGGGCTATGGGGTTTCTTCCTCTTCCTGGCCCTCCTCTTCATCACGGCCGGGCTGGGGCTGGGGATTTTTCTGGGCTACGAGTACAACCTCCCCCCGATCCAGAGTCTCGAGGATTACCGTCCCGACGTCATCACGAGCATCTATTCCGCCGACGACAGCGTCATCGGCGAATTCGCCGTCGAAAGGCGCATCATCGTCTCTTTCGAGGAGATCCCCCCCTACCTTCAGCTGGCCATCATCGCGGTCGAAGACGCCCAGTTCTACAACCACTCGGGGCTCAACTACTACTCCATCCTCAGGGCCGTCGTGAAGGACACGATCCGCCGCAGCTTTCCCATCGGCAAAGGGGCCAGCACCATAACGCTGCAGCTGGCCCGCATGCTCACCGGCCGCTACGAAAAGACCTGGGACCGCAAGATCAAGGACATCCTGATCGCCTGGAAAATCGAAAAACGCTACTCGAAGCACCAGATCCTGACGCTCTACGCCAACCTGCACAACATGGGCCCCGGCATCTACGGCGTCGCGGCGGCGGCGGACTATTACTTCGGGAAACAGCCGAAGGAACTGACGCTCGAGGAATGCGCCCTGATCGCCGGGCTGCCGCGCAGCCCGGGGAGGTACAACCCGCGCAGGCACCCACGGGAGGCCATGGCCCGGCGGAACCTGGTGCTCGACCGGATGGCGGACGAGCGGATGATCTCCCTCCAACTGGCCGAGGAGACGAAGAAAAAGCCGATCGTGCTCGCCCCCCCCCGCCGGAACGAACGCGACCTGGCCCCGCATTTCGTGGAGTGGGTGCGGGAGACGCTGGCCGGCCGCTATTCGACCGACGAGATCTGGAGAAGGGGGATGCGGGTCTACACCACCCTCGACATCCGCATGCAGACCGCGGCCCGCCGGGCGCTCGCCGAAGGGCTCCGCGAGTTTGACAAGAGGACCGGGTGGCGGGGTCCCATCGGGAACGCCTTCGCGGACGCTTCCGCCGACGCGGGCGCCTACGAGCACCCGGGATGGCGCACCCCCCTGCGCCCGGGCGACATCGTCGTCGGACTGGTCGAGGAGGTCGGCGGCGCCACGGCCGCCGTGCGCATCGGGAGTTACCGCGCCGAAATCGGAGCCCGGGAGATCGCCTGGACGGGGGCCAAGGCCCCCGGCGCCATCCTCGGGGCGGGGGACCTGGCCTGGTTCCGGATCGTGTCGCTGGACGAGGGCACGCTGAGCGCCGCCCTCCGGCTCGAGCAGCAACCGGAGGTGGAGGGGGCCCTGGTCATCCTCGAAAACGCCACGGGGAAGGTCCGTGCCCTGGTGGGGGGCTACGATTTCGCCTCGAGCGAATTCAACCGGGCGACCCAGGCCATGCGCCAGGTCGGATCGACCTTCAAGCCGATCGTCTACTCGGCCGCTTTCGAACAGGGCCTCGGGCCCGAGAGCCCCCTGCTCGACACCCCGGTCAGCTTCGACTCATCGGACGGGCGCCCCTGGAGCCCCCGGAATTACGACGGCGTGTTCAAGGGGGAGATCACCGTCCGGCAGGCCCTGACGGAATCGCGCAACGTCCCGACGGTCAAGGTGGCGTCCATGATCGGGATCAAGAACGTCGTCGTCATGGCGCGCCGGTTCGGCCTCGCCGGACCGCTCGACCCCTACCTGCCGCTGGCGCTCGGCGCCTGCGAAGCCACGCCGCTCGAAATGGCCTCGGCCTTCACGGTCTTCCCCAACCTGGGGAACCAGGCCCAGCCCTGGTTCCTGCGCCGGGTCGAAGACTACGACCGCGTGAAAAGGGAGGAGCACGAGCCGCAGGTCCACCGGGTGCTCCAACCGCATCACGCGGCCGCGATGCTGGGAGTGCTCGAGAACGTGGTTCAAAACGGCACCGCGAGAGCGGCCAGGGGCCTCGGCCGGCCGATCGGCGGGAAGACGGGAACGACGAACGACTTCACCGATGCGTGGTTCGTGGGGTTCACCCCCTCGCTGACGGCCGCCGTCTGGGTTGGGTACGACAAGACGCGCAACCTGGGAAACCGGCAGTCCGGCTCCGCCGTCGCCCTGCCGATCTGGATCGACTGCATGCGCGAGATCCTCGAGGGCACGCCGGTCGAGCGGTTCCCCGAGCCCGAGGTCACCGACCAGATGTCGGACGAGGTTTCCGGGTCCGCGCCCTACGAACGGAAGCGCATCTTCATCGAGGACCTTCCGTGAGGGGTCAGCGGTCGCGTTCCACGAGGAAATCGGGGATGGAGAGGAGGGCCTCCCGGGCCCGGCCCGGGGGGAAACCTTCGAGGCACGCTTTGGCCTTGCGGGCGTAATCCTGGGCCTTTTCCATGACGCGTTCGGCCGTCCGGTGCTCCCGCACCAGGCGCGAGATCCTTTCCTGCCCCTCCGCGTCCGGGTTCGCCGATTGCAGGACATTCCGTATCAGTTCCCGGTGCCCGGGGTCCCCCTCCCGCATCAGGTAAATCAGGGGGAGCGTCAGCTTTCCCTCCTTGAGGTCGCTCCGTACCGGCTTGCCCAGCGTCGTCTCGTCCGAGGTGAGATCCAGCACGTCGTCGACCAACTGGAACGCCAGCCCGACGTTGAGCCCGTACAGCCTCAGCCTCTCCTCCCCCTCCTTCCCGACCGCGCCCAGGACCCCGCCGAGCTGGGAGCAGGCGGAGAAAAGCACGGCCGTCTTGCGGGTCGAGATATCCAGGTGCTGCGCCTCGGTGATGTCCAGATTGCCGTTCAGGGTGAGTTGGATGAGCTCCCCCTCCACCATCTTGCGCGTGACCTCGATGAGGACGTCCATCACCTCGATCCGGCGCTCCCCCAGCGCCAGGCGGAAGGAGGTCATGTACAGCCAGTCCCCCATCAGCACGGTGATTTCGTTCCCCCACCGGGCGTTGACGCTCGGCCGGCCGCGGCGCGTGGAGGCGTTGTCGATGATGTCGTCGTGGACCAGCGTGGCGGCGTGGATCATTTCCACCACCGCGCCCAGCCGGGGCCCGACCGGGCCGTCGTAGCCGCACATCTGCGCCCCGAGCAGCAGAATGGCGGGGCGCACCCGCTTGCCGCCGCCGTGGCACACGTACTGCCCGATATCGTGAACCAGGGGGATCACGGAACTGGACTGGCGCGCGAGCTCCGCCTCGACCTCGGCCATTCCGCTTTCGATCAGTCTGTAGATTTCGTGAGGAGTCAAGGAGCCCCCGGTCCCGTCTATTTGAGCAAGGCGCCGTTCGGAACGTCCTCGGCGAAGGTGGCCAGGACCGGTTTCCCGTCCGCGGTGGCCGCGACCACCATGCCGTCGGATTCGACCCCCATGAGCCTGGCCGGCTTCAGGTTGGCCACGATCACTATCTTCCTGCTGAGCAGGCTTTCCGGTTCGTAGGCCTCGGCGATCCCCGCCACGACCTGGCGCACCTCCGTCCCGATATCCACCCTGAGCTTCAGGAGCTTGCGGGAACCTTCGATCTTTTCCGCCTCCAGCACCTGCCCCACCCGCAACTGCACCCTGGCAAACTCCTCGATGCCGATCCTGTTCGGCGTCTCTTCACTCTTGACCGGATTCGGCGTTTCTTCACTCATTCGATGTCCTTCCCGACGGGGTTCCCCGGATCGACCCGGGCCCCGAGATATGCGTGCACGGCCGCGGCCTGGACCTCCTTCAGGGCGGCGCCGGCCAGGTCGGCCAGGCGGCGGCAGTCTTCAAATTCGGGCACGAAGTTGACCTCCCGCCCGTCGAGGAGCGATCGCTTCACGGCGACGGGGCCGAAGGGCGTTTCGACCTTCACGAACTCGCGCCGGAGCGTCCGGCGCCGCTGCAGGGTGCAGCGCACCCCGATCGTGGTGGTCTCCCGGAACATCAGCGCCGTCATGCGATCGATCTCCCCGGGGGCGCACACGCACGTCACCTTCTGTCCCGGCCGGTTCTTCTTCATCTGCACCGGGGTCGCGTAAACGTCCAGGGCCCCCGCCTCGAGGGCCTTCTCCAGGAAATGGCCGTAAAGCTGCGGGCTCATGTCGTCGATCGTCGCCTCGATCACCGCCACCTGCTCGTCGGGCCCGGGGGCCGCCGCGGCGGCCGGCTCGCCCAGGCTCATCCTCAGGACATTCGCGTTCCCCGGAGTCTCGCGGGTCCCGGCCCCGTACCCCGTGGCCGAGATCCTCATCGCCGGGCGGTCGCCGAAACTCCCGACGAGCGTGACGAGCAGCGCCGCCCCCGTCGGGGTGGTCAGTTCCCCGTCGACGCTGTTGGAAAAGACCGGGACGTTACGGAGCAGCGCCTGGGCCGCCGGGCCGGGAACCGGGTAGGTGCCGTGCTGGCACTGGAGCGTCCCCTTCCCCACGTTCACGGCGGAGGAAACGACGCGGGCGGAGCGGAGCGGCTCCATGGCGATCATCGTCCCCACGATATCCACGATCGAATCGACCGCGCCGACCTCGTGGAAATGGACCTCTTCCGGGGGGAGGCCGTGGATCGCCCCCTCGGCCCCGGCCAGGACCCGGAAGGCGTCGATCGACCTCTCCCGGACCCAGGGCGACAGGGGGCTCGACGCTATCATCTCCCGGATGCCCTTGAAGGTCCGGTGATGGTGCGAGTGCTCCACCTTCACGTGGAACCGGGTCGCCTGGATCCCGCAGCGGAGGAGCTTCTCGGTCGCGAGCTCGTACCCCTCGAGGGGGAGGAGCCGAAGCTTCTCCCGCAGCTCCCCGAAACCGAAACCGAGGTCGAGCAGCGCGCCGATGAACATGTCACCGCTAGCGCCCGAAACCGGTTCGATGAACAGAATCGTGTCCGTGGAAACCGAGGGTACCGTGCCCACACCTACTCCTCTCCAAACTTTCAGACTGAGTCTATGGGCCAACCGCCCCCAAGTCAAGGCGGCCGTTGCGGAAGCCCCGCCGCGCCGCCGTGGCCCGCGCACACCCCCCGCGGCCTGTAACCGGGTGGAGGAATCGTGTATCATGGATGCCGTCGCTCGACGGCAAACAGACCAAGGACGGAAAGACACCCATGCTGCTGACCATTACCAGAAACCTCGAAAAGACCTTGCTGCGAAGCATTTCCGAAAGATACGGCATCCGGTACGACTCCCTGAGTTTCACGGTCCCCCCGAAGATCGAGCTGGGCGAACTGGCGCTTCCCGTGGCCTTCGACCTGGCCCGCAAGGTGCGGCGCCCGCCCGCCCAGATCGCCGGGGAACTGGCCGCGGACGCCGGGAGCCTCCCCGGGATCGGGAGGGTGGATGTCGCCGGCGGGGGGTATCTGAACTTCCATCTCGACCGGGGGTCCCTGGCGCGCCTCCTGGCGCGCAGCATCGGGCGGAAGCGGTTCGGGCGCGAAACGGAACCGGACCCGGGCGGCAAGATCATCGTCGAACACACCAACATCAACCCCAACAAGGCGGCCCACATCGGGCATCTGCGCAACGCCACCCTGGGGGATTCCTTCGTCCGCTGTCTCCGGTTCCTGGGGCGGCAGGTCGAGGCGCAGAACTATCTCGACAACACCGGCGTCCAGGTCGCCGACGTCGTCGTGGGACTCGAGCGGATGCAGAACCGGACGCTCGCGGAGGTGGCCGCGATCGGGGGGAAATTCGACTATTTCTGCTGGGACGTCTACGCCCAGGTGTCCGATTTCTACCAGCGGTCGGAGGAAAACAAACAGTGGCGCAGCCGGACGCTGCAGGCGGTGGAGGCGGGGGGCAACCCCACCGCGGAGCTGGCCGAGCACGTGGCGATGCGCATCGTCGACGCCCACCTGGCGACCATGGAGCGCATCAACGTCCGGTACGACCTCCTCCCGCGCGAAAGCGAAATCCTCCACCTGCACTTCTGGGACACCGCCTTCCGGCTCCTGAAGGAGCGGGGGGCCGTCTACTACGTCGACGAGGGAAAAAACCGCGGCTGCTGGGTCATGAACACCGGCGAGACGCAACCGGAGGCGGCGCGCGCGGAGGCGGAAGACGACGAGAAGATCATCGTCCGATCCGACGGGACCGTCACCTACGTCGGCAAGGACATCGCCTACCAGCTCTGGAAATTCGGGCTGCTGGGCCTGGATTTCCAGTACCGGAGGTACCCCCGGGAGACCGGGCACCCGGGCGAACCCGGGCACCCGGGAGGACCCGGGCACCCGCTCTGGATCACCGTCGCGGAGGGGGGCGGCGCCGATGCGCCCCGGTTCGGGCATGCCGAGCGCGTCTACAACGTCATCGACAGCCGACAGGCCTACCTGCAGTCGATCGTGGTCCAGGGGTTGCGGGCGCTCGGGTACACGGCCCAGGCGGACAACTCGATTCACTTTTCCTACGAAATGGTCGCCCTCAGCCCGGCATGCTGCGACGAACTCGGCTTCCCCCTTTCCGACGAGGACCGGAAACGCCCCTACGTCGAGGTGTCCGGGCGGAAGGGGCTGGGGGTCAAGGCCGACGACCTGCTCGACGCGCTCGAGGAAAAGGCCCTCGGAGAGGTCCGGGCGCGGCACTCCCTGCCCGAAGAGGAGGCGCGGCGGATCGCGCGGACGATCGCCGTGGGCGCCCTGCGCTATTTCCTGCTCCGTTTTTCCCGCAACACCGTCATCGCCTTCGATCTCAGGGAGGCGCTCAGCTTCGACGGGGAAACGGGCCCCTACGTTCAGTACGCCGCCGTGCGGGCGGGCAACATCTTCCGAAAGCTCGAGGAGTCGGGGGAAAGGGCGCCGGCGCTGGAGGGAGAGTTCCCCGGGCTGGACGCGTTTCTGGACGAAAACGACGAAATCTGGGACCTCGTCTGCCAGGCGGCGCGCTTCCCCGAAATCGTGCGCCAGATCTCCCAGAACCTGGAACTGGGCCAGCTGTGCAAATACGCTTTCTCGCTGGCACAGAAGTTCAATCTCTTCTATCATAAACACCATATTCTTTCGGAAACGGACCCGCTGAAGAAGAGCCATCTCCTGCTGGTGGCGGATCTGGTCCGCCGCCAGCTCGAAAAAGCGCTCGATCTGCTCGGCTGCGAGGTGCCGGCCAAGATGTGACGGTCATGACGTTTGCGCTCTCACTGTTTCTCGCGCTGCTGCTCGGCTCCCCGCCGGAGGGGCTCCCCCCTGCGGAGGGGCTCCCCCCTGCGGAGGGGCTCGCACCGGAGGAGAAGCCGCTGTTCACCCCTTCGGAGAGCGCCCGGCTCGCCCGCGCCGACAGCCTGGACGACAGGATCCGGGTCTACGAATCCGCGTCCAAGAGGATGCGGGAGGAGATCGAGCGGATGGCGGGAAAGGACGCTTTCGGGGCGATACCGGCCGCACTCGAAACCTGGGCCTCCCTGCTCGGGCGGTCGCTCGAAGACATCGGCGCCAACACCCCGCCGGACCGCAAGAAATCGAAGCGCCTCATCAAGTACGAGATCCAGGTGCGCAAATCGGTCGACGGCATGCGGGACCTGAAGATCAAGTCACCGATCGAACTGGCCGACGCCTTCGACGCCTTTCTCCTCGAAGCGGAGGAGGTCCGCAAGGGATTCATGGAGATCCTGTTCCTGGGGAGATAGCCCCCCGGACGGCTCGATCGGAGGGGAGTGCGATGTTCGTCAAATGCCTGGCACCGCTGCTCGTTTTCCTCATCGTTCCGGCGCCGTGCGCCCCTGCCCGGGACTTCCTCACCGAAAAGGAGATCGAGATCCTGCGCGAGAGCCCGGGCATCGACGCCCGGGTGAATATCTACATGGACGCGGCCGGGCGGCGCCTCCGTTCGGCCGATGAGCGGCTGACGGGCGAGGAACCTCGGGAGGGGGACCCGCTTGAGCTGCTCACGGCCGAGGATCTGCTCGAGGACTATCTCCGGATCCTCCGCAGCGTGATGTTGGCGGTGGACGACGCCTTCCAGGAACCGAAGAGGGCGAAGGGCGACATCCCCACGGCGCTCAGGAGGCTCAAGGGCCGGACCGGAGACCTCCTCAAGCCGCTCCAGGAGCTCAGGCGGCTCTCGGAAGAGAAGCGGAAGGAAGCGCTCTGGAACCTCGTCCACGAGGCCGACGAAATCACCCGGGCCGCCCGCGACGGGGCCGATGAGGGGCTTTCGATCCTGCGCGAACGCGAATCCCGGTAATTGCTCCTTGGCCGCGCCCCCAAAGAAGATATAATACCCCTTTTTTTGCCTGCGGGACCGCTCGCCCGGAAGAAGGGAACCAGTGAGGGAAGACAGGGAGATCAAAACCCGAAGCGACATGCTTGCGCGCGAAAGGATCGGCAGGCTCCTGTGGAAACTGTCCTTCCCCGCCATCATCGGGATGATGGTCCACGGGCTGTACAACATCGTGGACACGTTCTTCGTGGGACGCTACACCGGGACCCTCGGCATCGGGGGGACGGCCGTCGCCTTCCCCATCCAGATGATCGTCATGGGAATCGGGATGACGATCGGGATCGGGGGGGCCTCCATCCTTTCCCGCCGCATGGGGGAGCGGGACCACGAAGGCGCCTCCACCGCGCTCGGGAACATGATCCTCCTTTCCCTCGTCACCGGCGTCGCGTGCGCCGCCGCCGGCCTCGCCGGCGTCACCCCCCTCCTGCGCCTGTTCGGAGCCAACGACGCCCTGATGCCCTACGCCACCGATTACATCACGGTGATCCTGATGGGGAGCCCCCTGTTCACCTTTTCCATGGTCGCCAGTTCGGCCGCCCGGGCGGAGGGAAACGCCAAGGTCGCCATGAACACCCTCCTGATCGGCGGCATCCTCAACGTCATTCTCGACCCCATCTTCATCATCGCCCTGGACCTGGGCGTCAAGGGCGCCGCCATCGCCACGGTGATCTCCATGGGCGCGTCCTGCGTCTTTCTCCTCCTCTACCTGCGGAGCGGCAAGAGCGAGATCCGGCTGGACTGGGGCCACATGCGGCTCCGGTCACCCATCGTCCGGGAGATCTTCGCCGTGGGCTCCTCCGACTTCGCCCGGACGGCGGCCATGAGCGTGACCTCGGCCATCTTCAACAACATCCTCCGCGCCCTGGGGGGGGAACTCCCGATCGCCGCGTTCGGCATCATCTTCCGCATCATCAGCTTCGTCTTCATGCCCATGATCGGCATCGCCCAGGGGGTGCAGCCGATCCTCGGGTTCAATTACGGCGCCCGCCAGTTCGACCGCATCCGGGAGGGGCTCAGCCTGG
Source organism: Acidobacteriota bacterium (assembly GCA_012729555.1). Lineage (NCBI taxonomy): Bacteria > Pseudomonadati > Acidobacteriota > Acidobacteriota bacterium. The sequence continues at coordinate 35,778 of JAAYCX010000047.1, read as the reverse complement.
CGAACCGGAGCACCACCGCCCTGGCCCTGGTCGGCTTCGCGGTGTTCCTCGCCTTCCCGGCGCCCATCCTCGGCATATTCAGCACCGACCCGAAGCTCATCGAGATGGGGTCCTCGGCCATGCGCTGGCTGGTCCTCGGCCTCCCGCTGGTCGGGTATCAGAACATCGGGACCAGCCTCTTCCAGGCGATCGGAAAGGCGAAACCCGCCATCTTCCTCGCCTTCTCGCGCCAGGTCCTGTTCCTGATCCCCGCGGTGATCCTCCTGTCGAAACTGCTCGGGCTGCGGGGGGTCTGGCTCTCCTTTCCGGTGTCCGACGTGGTCGCGTTCGTCGTCACCTACGCCATGGTGGTCCGCGAACTGCGCCGCCTTTCCCGCATGGCGGGGGGCGCGGCCCCGGAGGGCCCCGCCGGGGAGACCGGGGTCACGCATCCGGCTTCCAGAATCGGGGGGAAACCCTGATCTCGCTCTGCTTCCAGGAGAGGAGCCCGCGCCGCTTCAGGTCCTGAAGCAGCCGCGACAGGGTCTCCGGGGTGGCGCCGATGGCGGCGGCCAGCTGTTTCTTGTTCATTTCCACCCGGATGTCGAGCCTCTCCCCGTACTGCTCCGCCAGAAACGCCCGCAGCCGCTCGGCGACATCGTGGCGCGTCAGGTGCTGGATCCGGTCGGTGAGGTACCGCTGCTTGCGAAGGAGCATGGCGATGAAATCGTTGCGGAAATCCTCCTGGCCGAGCAGGTCGAGCATGTCGCGCCGCAGGATCCGCATCACGAGGACGTCGGTGAGCGCCACCGCCGTCACCGGGTACACCCTCCGTTCGAACAGGACCACTTCCGCGAAGGCCTCGCCCGGCTTGAGCACCTTGATGACGGTTTCGTCCCCCGCTTCCGACACCTTGCCCAGCGAGATGCGCCCCCGCGCCAGCAGGTACATCGCCTCCCCCGTCTCCCCCTCCCGGAACAGCACCGACTGCCGGGGGCGCTCGAGCGGCCGGCAGAACCGGGTCAGGATTCTCTTGCTGGCCTCGGAAATGCCGTCGAAAAACCGTGCCTGATCGAGTATGCTGTAAACATCCATGAGCCCCCCCCGTGCCGGACGCCAGGACAGGAAAAATGGCGATTTCTTGATCTGGGTCAATGTCGTCCCGCACAGCTCAAAGTATGCTATCGATCGTACGCGGACAACCAATAATTTCCGGGAGACGAGACTATGAACATGTTTTGCTACCAATGTGAACAGACGGCCGCCGGCCGCGGTTGCGAGAAGGTGGGCGTTTGCGGGAAAGACCCGGTCACGGCGGCGTTGCAGGATCTCCTCCTGTACGCCGCCAAGGGGATCAGCCAGTATGCCGTCCGGGCGCGACAGTGCGGGATGAAGACCCCGCAGGCCGATACCTTCGTGGTCGAGGCCCTCTTCACCACGGTCACGAACGTCAACTTCGACGCCGCGCGGGTGGAAGCCCTGATCCGCAAAGGGGCGGGCGTGAAGGACGCGACCCGGGCCCTGTACGAGGACGCCTGCAAAAAGGAGGGGAAAACCCCCGAGATCGTGCAGGGGCCGGCCGCATGGACGCCGGCCCAAACCCGCGACGGCCTCCTCGACCAGGCGGCGGGGATCGGCATCGCGGCCGCGAAGGCGTCGCTGGGGGACGACCTGACCGGGCTCCGAGAACTGCTGACCTACGGCCTGAAGGGGATGGCCGCTTACGTGGATCACGCCTACATCCTGGGAAAGGAGGACGACAAGGTCTACGCCTTCATCCATGAGGCCATGGACTACATAGCCCGGCCCGCCCTCGACCTGGGCCGGCTCCTGGAACTGAACCTGAAATGCGGAGAGGTCAACCTCTCCGTGATGGGGATGCTCGATGCGGTCCACACCGGCACCTTTGGCGACCCCGTCCCGACCCCGGTCCGCGTCACCCCGGTCAAGGGGAAGGCGATCCTGGTATCGGGCCATGACCTCAAGGACCTGGCCGCCCTGCTCGAGCAGACCAGCGGGAAGGGGATCAACGTCTACACGCACGGCGAGATGCTTCCGGCCCACGGCTACCCCGAACTCAAGAAATTCCCCCACCTCGTCGGGAACTACGGCGGGGCCTGGCAGGACCAGGCGAAGGAATTCGCCGCCTTCCCGGGCGCCATTCTCATGACCACCAATTGCATCCAGGCCCCGCGCGACTCCTACAAGGGCCGCATCTTCACCTGCGGCCTGGTCGCCTGGCCCGGGGTCACCCACATCTCCGATCGGGACTTCTCCCCCGTCATCGCGGCCGCCCTGGCCGAGCCGGGGTTCGAAGCGGACGAACCGGAAAAGACGATTCTCGTGGGCTTCGGCCACAACGCCATCCTGGGGGTCGCCGACAAGGTCATCGAGGCGGTCAAGGGGGGGCAGCTGCGCCACTTCTTCCTCATCGGCGGCTGCGACGGGGCCAAATCGGGGCGCAACTACTACACCGAGTTCGCCGAGGCCGTCCCGAAGGACTGCGCCATCCTGACCCTGGCCTGCGGCAAGTACCGCTTCAACAAGCTGGAGTTCGGCGACATCGGCGGCATCCCCAGGCTGCTCGACTGCGGCCAGTGCAACGACGCCTATTCGGCCATCAAGGTGGCCGGGGCCCTGGCCGAGGCCTTCGGCTGCGGCGTCAACGACCTGCCGCTGTCGCTCATCCTCTCCTGGTACGAGCAGAAGGCGTGCGTCATCCTCCTCTCGCTCCTGCACCTGGGGATCAGGAACATCCGTCTCGGCCCGACTCTGCCGGCCTTCGTCACGCCGCCCGTGCTCAACGTTCTGGTGGAAAAGTTCAACATCAAGCCGATCACGACCGTCGAGGCGGACCTCGAAGCCGCGCTGGCCAACGCCTAGATCGAAGACGGGAGGAACGCCAGGGGGGCGGCCGGCGGCCGCCCCCTTTTTATTTCAGGGTCGCCAGGTAGGCGACCAGGTCGCGGAGAGCCTTTTCGGGGAGGTTCGGGTAGGCCTTCATGGTGGTGTCCGCTTTCATGCTCCTGGGGCTCTGGATCCATTTCCGGATCTCTTCCGGCTTGAGCCGGGACCCGACCCCGTCGAGCGCCATCTTCTTCCCACCGATGCCGGAAACGGAGTGGCAGAGGGCGCATTTCTGCATGGCGTAGACCTCCCTCCCCTGGTCCGCCGTCGAGTCCAGTCCGAGCGTGACGGCCACGCCGACGGCCAGGAGCACGGCCCCGCAGATGATGATGGCGGCAGCTTTCATTCGAAATCCTCCTCCTTGAGAGTCTTCACTATACTATGCCTGGCCGGCGGGCTCAATCTCCCATCGCCCGCATCAGCGGCGCGCCATGGGGCGGGTTGAAAAACCTCACGCTTCTTTTCTTGAACGCCCCCACCAACACCACCCCCGCGACGAACCCGCCGACATGGGCCCAGAACGCCACCCCGCCCGCCGCCCCCGCCGTGGTGCTGCCGCCGAGGAGCTGAAGAACGAACCAGTACCCCAGGATGACCCCGGCGGGGAGATACAGGACCCGGATGAAGACGAAGAGAAAGATCAGGGTATGCACGCGCGCCCTGGGGTACAGCATGATGTAGGCGCCCAGCACGCCGCCGATGGCGCCGCTGGCGCCGATGGCGGGGATGACCGAATCGGGGTTGGCCAGGATGTGGGCCGCTCCCGCCGCCAGGCCGCACGCCAGGTAAAAGAGGACGAACCGGAAACGGCCCGTCGCCTCCTCGATGTTGTTGCCGAAGATCCAGAGGAACCACATGTTTCCGACGAGGTGCATCCAGCCGCCGTGAAGGAACATGCTGGTCAGCACGCTCGCGAGCGGGGGGACGGCGGCCAGGTCGGCCGACAGCCGGCCGAGCCCGGTCACCACCGCGGGGATGCTCCCGTACTGGTAAATGAACCGTTCGGCCGATCCCGGGGGAAGGGACAGCTGGTAGAGGAAGACGACCAGGTTGACCGCGATCAGGGAGATCGTGACCACGGGCGTGCTTTGGGTCGGGTTGTCGTCCTTCAAAGGAAACATGACGCTCGCCGGGCGGCACCCGCGACGGGAAATCCGCCTCTCCTCCCTTCAATCTGCTATAGTACCAGCCGGGAGCCGGAAGTTTCAGCCCGGATCGTCGCCTATGACCCTCGCCTTCGAGTTCGCCACCGCCACCCGCATCGTCTTCGGCCCCGGAAAGGTGTCGGAGGCCGCCTCCGAAGCCGCGTCCCTCGGCCTCCGTGCCCTGGTGGTCGGCGGAAGCCGGCCCGGGCGGCTCCAACCGCTTCTGGAAAAACTGCGCGCCGCGCGCGTCGGCTTCACCCTTTTCTCCGTTCCCGGCGAGCCGACCCTCCCCGTGGTATCGGCGGGGGTCGCGCGGGCCGGGGCGGAAGGGTGCGCGGCCGTCATCGGGTGCGGCGGGGGGAGCGTGCTCGACGCCGCCAAGGCGATCGCGGCGCTCCTCACCAATCCCGGGGACCCGCTCGATTACCTGGAGGTGGTCGGACGGGGCAACCCCCTCCCCCATCCCCCGGCCCCCTGCATCTGCCTCCCCACCACGGCCGGAACCGGCTGCGAGGTCACCCGCAACGCCGTCCTCATCGCGCCCGAACAGCGCGTCAAAGTCAGCCTGCGCAGCCCCATGATGCTCCCGCGCCTGGCCGTCGTGGACCCGGAACTCACCCGCTCCCTCCCCCCTTCCCTGACGGCCTCCACCGGCCTGGACGCGCTGACGCAGCTCGTGGAACCGTTGCTGAGCGTGCGCTCCCATCCCCTGACCGACGGTCTCTGCCGCGACGGGATCCGCCGCGCCGCCCGCTGGCTGCGCGCGGCCTGCGCGGACGGCGACGACATGGAAGCGCGCGAAAACATGGCGCTGGCCAGCCTGTTCGGCGGCCTGGCGCTGGCCAATGCCGGGCTCGGCGCCGTGCACGGGCTGGCCGCCCCCCTCGGCGGCATGTTTCCCGTGCCACACGGGATCGTCTGCGCCCGGTTGCTGCCGGGTGCGCTCGGCGTCAACCTTTCGGCCCTGCGCTCCCGGGCGCCCGGGTCCCCGGCGCTCGCGCGCATGGACGAAGTCGCCCGGCTGCTGACGGGCGACGGCCGCGCCGGCGCCGAGGACGGGATAGAATGGCTCGAGCGGCTGGTCGCGGACCTCGGGCTGCCGCGCCTCGGCGCCTTCGGGCTCACGCGCGAGGATCTGGGCGCCGTCGCCTCGCAGGGGGTCCGATCGAGCAGCATGCGGGGGAACCCCCTCCCGCTCGAGCGGGAAGAGCTCTGCGCCATCCTCGAGAGCGCGCTCTGATCCCTCCCCCGCGGCCGCAAAATGGCCGCTGTCCCCTCCACCCGGATTGTATTAGAATGGGGCTTTAAGACCCACTGGAGGAGAGTGCCCGATGCTGGTCATGATGAAGTCGAACGCGACCCGGGAGGAGATCGACGCCGTATGCCGCAAGATCGAGTCGATGGGGTTCAAGCCCCACCCGATCCCCGGAAGCACCCGGACCGCGATCGGCATCACCGGCAACCGGGCGCCGGTGGAACCCTTTGCGCTGGAGGCGCTCCCCGGCGTCGGTGAATGCGTCCCGGTATCGAAGCCCTACAAGCTGGTGGGACGCGAACTCAAGGAAGACACGACCGTCATCGACCTCGGGGACGGGGTCCGCATCGGGGGCGGGCAACTGGCCGTCATCGCGGGGCCGTGCGCCGTGGAAAGCCGGCAGCAGGCCCGGGAAACGGCCTCCCGGGTCGCCGCCGCGGGCGCCCGCCTCTTCCGGGGAGGGGCCTTCAAGCCGAGGACCTCGCCCTACAGCTTCCAGGGCCTCGCCCTGGAGGGACTCCAGATCCTGGCCGAGGTGCGGGAGGAGTTCGGTCTCAAGATCGTCACCGAGGCGGTCGACGTCGAGAGCGTCGACCTGGTGGAGCGCTACGCCGACATCATCCAGGTCGGCGCGCGCAACATGCAGAATTTCTCGCTCCTGAAACGGGTGGGCCGCTCAAGCAGCCCGGTGCTGCTCAAGCGGGGCAATGCGGCGACCCTGGACGAGCTGCTCATGGCGGCCGAGTACATCCTCTCCGAGGGGAATTACCGCGTGATCCTGTGCGAACGGGGGATACGGACCTTCGCCGATCACACGCGCAACACCCTCGATCTGAGCGTCGTCCCCGCGGTGCAGCACGCCAGCCACCTCCCCATCATCGTCGATCCCAGCCATGGCACCGGCCGCCGGGAGAAGGTGATCCCCATGTCCCGGGCGGCCGTCGCCGTCGGCGCCGACGGGTTGATCATCGAGGTGCATTCCCACCCCGAACAGGCGATGTCGGACGGGAACCAGTCCCTCGACCCGGTCGAGTTCGAGCAGCTGATGAGGGAAATCGGGCAGATCGCCCCGGTCCTGGGCCGGTCCATGGCCTGAAACCGGGAGCGGATGCCGGAACGCGAGGCCGCCATGAAAATCCTGATCACGGGATCCACCGGGCTCGTCGGGTCCGCCCTGGTCTCCCACCTGGCCGCAAACGGGCACCGCGCCCTGCACATGGTCCGCCGCCCCCCCCGGGGGGCCGATGAAATCCGCTGGGACATCGAAGCCGGGACCCTGGACCCCTCTTCCCTGGAGGGGCTGGACGCGGTGGTCCACCTTGCCGGCGAAAACATCGCCTCCGGGCGCTGGACGGCGGAGCGGAAACGCCGGATCCTCGAGAGCCGCGTCCTGGGGACGCGGCTCCTGGCCGGGGCGCTCGCCCGGACGGATCGCCCCCCCCGGGTGCTGGTCAGCGTTTCGGCCGTGGGGTATTACGGAAACCGGGGGGAGGAGGCGCTCGACGAGGAGAGCGGCCCGGGAACCGGTTTTCTCGCCGAGGTATGCCGGGCGTGGGAGGCGGAAGCCGCCCCGGCCGCCGCGCGCGGCATCCGGGTGGTCCACCCCCGGCTCGGCATGGTCCTGAGCGCGCGGGGGGGGCGCTCGACCGGATGCTCCCGGCCTTTCGCGCCGGTTTCGGGGGCCGCATCGGCAGCGGCCGGCAGTACATGAGCTGGATTGCGCTCGACGACCTGGTCGGCGTCATCCTCCACGCGATCGGGCACGACGACCTGCACGGCCCCGTCAACACGGTCTCGCCCCATCCGGTCACCAACGCGGAGTTTGCCCGGGTCCTGGCACGCGCGCTCGGCCGCCCGGCCTTCACGGCCCTTCCGGCCTTCGCCGCGCGCCTGGCCTTCGGGCAGATGGCCGATGAGCTTCTCCTGGCCAGCGCCCGCGTCTCGCCGGGCAAGCTCGAGCGGTCGGGCTACCGGTTCCGCTACCCGCGCCTGGAGGAGATCCTCGGTCGGCTGTTCGGGCCGGGGTCGAAATGACGCCGGCGCCCGATCCCCGGCTCCGCTTCGACGAAACGTTCGCGGGGCTGGAGGAGATCCCCCGCTCCTTCCTGCGCGGGGACACCGCCAGGGCGGCACGCGGGCTCATCGGCGCCTGGATCGCGTGCCGGCACGGGGGCCACTGGTACGGGGCGCGGATCGTGGAGACGGAGGCCTACCTCGGACGGGACGACCCGGCGGCCCATTCCTGCCGGGGGAGGCGCACGCCGCGCGTGGAGCCGATGTACCGGGACGGGGGGCACCTGTACGTTTACCTGGTCTACGGCATGCATCACTGCGCCAACGTCGTCACGAGGACCGAGGGGCTGGCCGAGGCGGTGCTGCTGCGGGCGGCCGAAGCCCCGGCGGGGGCCCCGGAAAAACTCCTGAGCGGCCCGGGACGCCTCTGCCGGGGATTGGGAATCACCACCGCCGCGAGCGGCATGGACCTGCTCGCGGGGGGAAAGGTGCGCCTCGCCCGCGGCCCGGACCGGCCGCGCACCATCCGGGCGACCCCCCGCATCGGCGTGGCCTACGCGGGCGAGGCGGCCGGGTGGCCGCTGCGCTTTTTCGACGCGCACTCCCGCGCGGTTTCGGGCCCCGCCCGCCTGAACCGGGGATGACAACGCCATGAAACGCACCCTGAAACTGACGGCGGTTTTGATCGCCACGCTCGCCGGACTCGGTCAGGGGCCGGCGGCCCGGACCGAGCCGCCCGATGCCCCCCCGCCGCGGGCCGGGAGCACGATCCGGGCGGCCGTGGAGATGGTGTCCCTGCCGGTGGTGGTCACCTCGGGCGACGGCGGCTACGTCACGGGGCTCACGAGGGAAGACTTCCGGGTTTTCGAGGACGGCGTTCCGCAGGAGATCGCAGCCTTCGCCGCGGTGGAGGACCCCATCTCGGTGGCGCTCGTGATCGACACGAGCGGGAGCACCGAGTCGCAGCTCTCCCGGATCCAGGCGGAGGCGATGCGCTTCGTGAGGCTCCTGCGGGAGGACGATGCGGCCGCCGTCGTCTCCTTCGCGGACGAGGTCACCCTGATCGAACCCTTCAGCATCTATCACCGGAAGAACCCGGAAGCGATCCGGAAAATCCGTCCGGGGGGGCTGAGCGCGGTCTACGAAGCGGTCTGGCTCACGATGGAGCAGGTCCTGAAACTGGAATACGGGCGCAAGGCGATGGTGATCCTGAGCGACGGGATCGACAACCGGAGCGAATCGGTGAGCCGGGAGGAGACGCTGGAACTCGCGCGCCGGACCGAAGCCCCCATCTACAGCGTCTATTTCGCCCCCGGCAAAAAGCGCGCCCCGCGCTGGAGCCCCATCCCCGTCCCCTCGCGGCGCGACGGCCCCGAGCGCGACGCCGGCCGGAAATACCTCGAGGCCCTGGCGCGATCGAGCGGCGGGCTCCTGGTCGACTCCTCGCGCGAGGCCGACCTGGGCCCGGCCTTCGCCCGCATCGCCCGCGAACTCCGCAACCTGTACAGCCTGGGGTACTACCCCCGGAACCTGAAGCACGACGGCTCCTTCCGCGAGGTGAAGGCCGTCGTCACCCGCCCGGGGCTCAAGGCCCGCACCCGGGGGGGGTACGTGGACCGCTGACGGGCCCGCGCCCCTACTTCGGGTACTCCATCGTCATCGGGTCGGGGAGCGGGATGCGGACGATGCCGCCCCTCCCCATCTTCCCGAACGAGTCCTCGGGCCGGGCCGGGTCCCCCCGGAGCACCTCGTCGACATTGCCGACCGCGAGGATCACGAGGCCGTCCGGATGGAGGTGGGCATTGGCCGCACGATGAACGTCGTCGACGGTGACCGCCCGGACCCTGTCCCGGTAGGTGTCCCAGAAACGGGGGTCGCGCCCGGTGTAGGCGTCCGCGGCGAAGGTGTCGGCCGTGGCGCGCGCCGTGGCGAAGATGCGGGGGAAGATCTCCACCGCCTGGTTCTTCACGGTTTCCAGCTCCCCGGGATCCACCCTGGTCCGGCGCATCCGCTCGATCTCCTCGATCACGATGCGCGCCGCCCGGGCCGCGGCCGCGCTTTTGGTCTGGAACCAGGCCCGGAAATCCCCCGGGTAATAAATGCCCGCCGCGTAGCGGGAGCCGGTGTCGTAGGCCAGCCCCTCCTCGGTCCGCACCCGGCTCATGATCCGGGAGGTGAACCCGGAGCCGCCCAGGATGTCGTTCATGACGTCCACGACGATCTCGTCCTGGTCCCCGCGCCGGATCCCGCGGTGTCCGAGCGAAACCCGGGCCTGGTTCACATCCGGCTTGTCGACCATGTAGATTCCGGGGGAGGGAGACGCGTCCGGCGGGGGGACCGGGGGCGCGCCCTCGCCCTTCTCCCAACCGGACATCGCCCGCTCCAGCGCCGCTTTCATCTCCGCGGTCCGGAAATCGCCCGAGACGGCCAGGATCAGGTTCCCGGGATGAAAGCAGCGCCGGTGAAACTCGATCAGGTCCTCCCGGGTGAGCGAGGAGATCGACTCCCGCGTGCTGTGGCGGTTGGAGAAGTGGTCCTCCCCGAAGAGGAGGCGGCTCCATTCCCGGCTCTCGATCTCATTCGTCTGGTCGTTGCGCCGCTCCATGGCCTGCAGCTGCCGCCCCTTGTAGAGGTCGAGCCGGTCCTGCTCGAAGGCGGGGCGGCGCAGCATGTCGAAGAAAAGGTCGAGCGCCCGGTCCGTGTCCTTGGCCATGAAATTGACCGAGGCCCGTCCCGCGGTCGGACCGACCGAACTTTCGAGGACCGCGGCCAGGAAATCGGCCTCCTCGTCGAATTCCTCCGCCCGGCGGCCCGTCGTGCCGCCCGAGCGCAGCTGGTTCCCCACGGCGGCCGCGAGCCCCGCCTTCCCGGCGGGGTCGAGGTAGGCGCCCGTGCGGATGTAGGCCGACACGTGAACGAGCGGGAGATCGTGGTCCTCGACGAAGAATACCGGCACGCCCGGGGCCACGGCCTGCCGGTGGTCCGCCGCCTTCGGAGGGACGTAGTCGAGCGGCTGGTAGACGATGTCCCGGGGATGCGGCGGTACCGCCCCCTCCCCCTGGCCGAACAGGATCGACGCTCCGAACATCCAGACAATGCAGGAAAGGCACACCCGTCCGCTTCGTCGCATCATCGGTCTCCCTCCTTCGCGATCCTCTCCTCGAGCAGGCGGATGAGGGCGGCCACGTATTTCCGTTTTTCGGGCGGCGCCGAACCCTCCTGGGCCCGGACCTTCCCGAGGATCGCCCGCGCCTCCTCGCTCCCCATCCCGGCCACCGCCCCCCTGAACTGCCCCAGTTCCGCCCGCTCCTGCGGGTCCAGCCCCTCGAGCAGCGGGTCGTCGCCGCCCTCCGCCTCCTTCGTGTAGTAGAGGGCGACCGCCCGGTTTTCCGGCCGGAAATAGCGGCCGGCCACCCGCCGGACGTCCTCCGCGGTGACGGCCGCCACCCGCCGCGGGTCCTCGTTGAAGCTCTGCCAGCCCCGGTTGCTGTCGGCCACCAGGAGCTGCAGCATGAGGTAGAGCCGGCTTTCCATCCTCCGCAGGTTGTCGGCCGCGAACTGGTTCTTCACCTTCTCCAGTTCCCTCTCCCCGACCGGCTCCCGCTGCAGTCTTTCGATTTCGGCGTAGAGCGCCCGCTCCACCTCCTCGGGGCTGCTCTCGGGCCTGGCCACGCCTCCCAGGGCGAAGTATCCCTCGTACTTCATCCCGTTCTGGCCGGCGGAGGCGCTGTTGGCGATCTTCTTGTCCAGGACCAGCGCCTTGTGAAGCCGCCCGGTCTCCCCGCTCAGCAGGGCGCCCAGGACCAGGAGCGCCGGCTCGTCCACGTGCCCGTCGGCCACGGAATGGTAGCGGACCTCCACCTGGGGACGGGTTTCGGCATGCGCGACCATCCGCTTTTCGGCCGTCTGCTCGATTTCGCGGGTCCGGACCACCGGGCGTCCCCGGGGGTTCGGCCGGAGGCGGCCGAAATAGCGGTCCGCCAGGCGGCGGGCCTCGGCGGGGTCGAAGTCCCCCACGAGGCAGGCGCTCAGGTTGTTGGGGGCGTAGTGGAGCCCGAAGTAGGCCTCGGCCTCCTCCCGCGTGATCCCGCCCAGGTCGCTGGGCCACCCGATGACGGGCCAGGCGTAGGGGGAGGAGCTGAAAAAGAGCGCGTCGAACTGCTCCTCGAGCCGGCCGGTGGGGGTGCTGTCGACCGTCATGCGCCGTTCCTCCTGGACCACTTCCCGCTCCGGGTAGAACTCGCGGAAGACGGGGTTCAGCAGCCGGTCCGACTCCATCCAGAACCAGAGTTCCAGCTTGTTGGCGGGAACGTTGATGAAATAGACGGTGTAGTCGCGCCCCGTCCCCGCGTTCATGCCGCTGGCGCCCGCGTGGGTGTAGATCCGGTCGAACTCGTTGCGCACGATCAGCTCCGCGGCCTCCGCCTCGAGCCGGGCGAACTTCTCGAGGAGCTCGGCGTGCCGCCCGGTCCGGCTGTCCGGGTCGCCGAGGTCGGCGATCTCGCCCAGCCGGAGGCGCTCGATCTGCGCCCGCTCCTCCCGGCCGATCTCGGCCTTCAGCGCGTCCATCTCCGCCAGCAGGCGGAGGTCCCGTTCGATGTCGGTGGTCCCGACGACGCGCGTCCCCTTGAACATCATGTGTTCGAGCAGGTGGGAGATGCCGGTGATGCCCTGGCGCTCGTTGACCGAACCCACCCGCGCGATCCACCCGGCGGCGATGTTGGGGTCCCCCTTCCTGGGCACCATCAGGAGGCGCAGCCCGTTGGGCAGCACGTATTCCTCGACGGCTACCTGCTGCGCCAGGAGCCCGGGCGCGCACAGGAGCCACATCCAGAAGACCGCCAGGTTTCGTCTCATATCCTTCTCCGTCTCGCTGTCATGGAGTCCGTCCCGCGCCGCGATCACGCATGGAGCGGGTCGGGAGCCTCCGGGTCCACGCCGAGGTCGCGGATGCCGCGCGCCGCCTCCGCCGCCGGCAGCCGGCCTTCCCGGCAGAGCGCGTGGAGCGCGGCGACGGCGATGCTCTCGGCGTCGACCTCGAAATGACGCCGCAGCCGCTCGCGGGTGTCGCTGCGCCCGTAGCCGTCCGTCCCCAGGGTGACGTAAAGCCCGGGGACCCAGGGGCGGATGAAATCGGGCACGATCTTCATGAAATCGGTGGCGGCGACGAAGGGCCCCGCCACCCCTTCGAGCGCCCGGCTGACCCAGGGGAGGCGCGGTTCCGATTCCGGGTGGAGCCGGTTCCAGCGGTCGGTCGCGAGGGCCTCCTGGCGCAGCTGCTGGTAGCTGGTCGCGCTCCAGACATCGGACGAGATCCCGAAGCGCTCCGAGAGCGTCTCCTGCGCCGCGAGGACGGAGCGCATGATCGACCCGCTGCCGAAGAGGGTGACATGGCGGTCCCGTTTCTCCTCCGCCGGCCTGAAGAGGTAGAGCCCCTTGAGAATTCCCTCCACCGGGTCCTCCGGCCCCTCCGGCATGGCGGGGTGGGGGATGTTCTCGTTGTAGAGGGTGAGGTAGTAAAACACGTCCTCCCCCCGCCCGTACATGCGCCGGAGGCCGTCCCGGACGATGGCGGCCAGTTCGAAGGCGAAGGCCGGGTCGTAGGCCAGGATGTTGGGCACCGTCGAAGCCAGCACGTGGCTGTGCCCGTCCTGGTGCTGGAGCCCCTCGCCGTTGAGGGTGGTCCTCCCCGCCGTGGCGCCGAGGGCGAAACCGCGCCCCCGGGCGTCGCCGAAGGCCCAGAAGAGGTCGCCCGTGCGCTGGAACCCGAACATGGAATAGAAAATATAAAAAGGGATGACGGCTTCGCCGTGGGTGGCGTAGCTGGTGCCCGCCGCGGTGAAACTGGCCACGCTCCCCGCCTCCGTGATCCCCTCTTCCAGGATCTGGCCCTCCTTGGACTCGTGGTAGCTCAGGAGCATCCCGGCGTCGACCGACTCGTACAGCTGCCCCAGCGAGGAGTAGATCCCGAACTCCTTGAACATGGCGTCCATGCCGAAGGTCCGGGCCTCGTCCGGAATGATGGGAACGATGCGCCGGCCGATCTCCGGGTCGCGCAGCAGCTGCCGCAGGAGGCGCACGAAGACCATGGTCGTCGAAACCTCGCGCCCCGGCGCGGTCCCTTCCCTGAATTCGGCGTACACGTCGTCGGGCGGGAGGCGCAGGCTCCCGCCCCGGACCAGGCGCCGCGGCAGGCTCCCCCCCAGCGCCTCCTTCCTCTCCCGGAGATACGCGAGCTCGGGGCTGCCGGGACCGGGGTGGTAGTAGGGGGCGTCCTCCAGCTGCCGGTCGGTGATGGGGAGTTCGAGCAGGTCGCGGAACTCCCGCAGCTGATCGAGATTCATCTTCTTCAGCTGGTGGGTGACGTTCTTCCCCAGGAAACCCTCCCCCAGCGCCCAGCCCTTGACCGTCTTGGCGAGGATCACGGTGGGGGAGCCCTTGTGTTCCACCGCCCGCCGGTAGGCGGCGTACAGTTTCACGTAGTCGTGCCCCCCCCGGCGCAGGTTCTCCAGGTCGCGGTCCTCGAGATGCTCCACCATCTTCCGCAGCCGGGGATCGGGGCCGAAAAAATGCTCCCGGATATAATCGCCCCCGGCGGTGGCGTATTTCTGGTAGGCACCGTCGACGGTGCCGTTCATCTTCTCCACGAGCAGGCCGTCACGGTCCGCCGCGAGGAGCGCGTCCCACTCGCGCCCCCAGATCACCTTGAGGACGTTCCAGCCGGCGCCGCGGAAAACCATCTCCAGTTCCTGGATGATCTTCCCGTTCCCCCGCACCGGGCCGTCCAGCCGCTGGAGGTTGCAGTTGACCACGAAGATGAGGTTGTCGAGCTTCTCGCGCGAGGCGAGAAAGAGGGAGCCCAGGGCTTCCGGCTCGTCGCACTCCCCGTCGCCGAGAAAGCACCAGACGCGCGAGTCCTCCGTGCGGGCGATCCCCCGTGCCTGCAGGTAGCGGTTGAAACGCGCCTGGTACAGGGCCGTCAGCGGGCCGAGTCCCATGGAGACCGTGGGAAACTCCCAGAAATCGGGCATGAGGCGCGGATGCGGGTAGGACGAAAGCCCCTGCCCCGGCTCCACCTCCCGGCGGAAGCGGTCCATCTGCGCTTCCGAAATGCGCCCCTCGAGAAACGCCCGTGCGTAAATGCCGGGGGAGGCGTGCCCCTGGAAAAAGACCTGGTCGCCCGCCCTCCCGTCGTCCTTGCCTCGGAAAAAGTGGTTGAACCCCACCCCGTATAGGGCGGCCGAGGAGGCGTAGGTGGAGATGTGGCCGCCGATGCCGTCATGGCGCCGGTTCGCCCGCGTCACCATCACCACCGCGTTCCAGCGGTCGATCCGCCGGAGGCGCTTTTCCATCGCTTCATCGCCGGGGAAAGGGGGCTCGGACCGGGGATCGATCGTGTTGATATACGGGGTCTGGACCAGCTCGGGGACCTCCAGTCCCATCGACCGGGCGCGATCCACGAGCAGGCGCACGAGCGAACGGGCGCGCGCCTTCCCCCGGTCGCGCACCACCGCCTGGAGCGAATCGAGCCATTCCTGGGTCTCCTCGGGATCCATATCCGGAAGCTGCTGATTCTGAATGATCACGGTCTCCACCCCTTTGATTTCTTCTGACTGCTATGTTAAGCGAAACCGCCCCCGGATCCAAGAATTACGGTGGGGAGCCAGGAAGCGGGGGCCGAATCAGGGAAACTTTCCCGGGCCACCCCTCCCCCGGGGATCGATCGAATCCGTTAGCCACTTTTAAACAATAACTTACATGGATTTGGGTATTGGCACGGAACTTGCGTTGGAAAGCAACGGAGCCCATTTGCAGACCGGGGCTCATCCAGAAATCGAGGAGGTGTTATGAAAGCGATGATACAGGGGAAGGGAGCGGCCCTTCTGGTTATGGTTTTCGCCCTTGCGCTCACGGCCGCGGGCTACGCCGCGCAGGAGGCCGACATTACCGAGGTCTCCACCGGCCAGAAGATGGAAATCGACGGGGTCATTCTGGACCACCAGGGGGATACCCTGACGGTGCGCTCGCTCTCGGGCCAGGCCTACCGGGTGGAGGTGCAGCCGGACACCCGGCTGAAGGAAAAGAAGAGCAACATCTTCCGCGGCGCCAAGACCTACTCCGCATCGGACCTGGTCCCGGGCCTGCGGGTGGAGGTGAAGGGAACGGGCGGGAGTTCGGGCGCCGTCACCGCGTGGGAGATCCGCTTCAGGGATGACGACCTCATCGTCGCCCAGGCGATGGACGTCCGGGTCGATCCCGTGGAGGAGGACCTCCGCCAGACCCGGACGCGGCTGGGGGAAACCGAGCAGAACGCCGAACGGCTCTCGGGCCAGGTCCAGGAGCTCTCCGCCATCTCCAACTCCGCCCGCGGCGGGGCCAAGGCGGCCCAGGAGACCGCCGACTCGGCGCTCACGGCCGCAGCCGGCGCCCAGTCCGCGGCCGACCGCGCCCGGGCCGGCGTCAGCGCCGCCAACGAGCGGATCACCCTGCTCGACGATTATGAAGTGAAGGAAATGGTGACGGTCAATTTCCGGGCGGGGAGCGCGGCGCTCACCCCCGAGAACAAGGCCGACCTGGACGCCTTCGCCCAAATGACCGGGGCGGAACGCGGCTTCGTGGTCGAGGTGGCCGGCTTCGCCTCCGCCGACGGCGACGTCGAACTGAACCGCCGGCTGAGCCGGAGGCGGGCCGACGCGGTCACCCAGTACCTGGTCGAAAACCACCAGATCCCGCTCCGGCGCTTCGTCACGCCGATGGGCTATGGCGAAACCCAGCCCGTGGCGGACAACACGACCGTGGCCGGCCGCAGGGAAAACCGCCGCGTCGAGGTCCGCCTCCTCGTCAGCAAGGGGATGTCGGCCCCCGGGACGGCGACCTCGGCTTCGGCCGAATAGCCCGGGACGGGGAACCGGCATGGCCCACAGACCGCGGCACAGAGCGAAACGCGTCCCCCCGCTTACGGCCGCGGTCTGTGGGCTGCTCCTGCTGCCCCCCGCCGGCAACCTGCGCGCGCAGCCCCGTGCGGACGGGCCGGCGCGCGCCGACGCGGCCGGGATCCATTCCCCGCACACGATCCGGGTCAGTTCGAGCCTGGTCTCCGTCCCCGTGTCGGTCACCGACCCGGACGGCCGCATCATCCGGGACCTCTCCCCGGGGGATTTCCGGATTTTCGAAAGCGGGCGGCCGGTGGAAATCAGCCGCGTAGCCGAATCCCGGCAGTCGCCGCTGCACCTCGCCCTCCTCTTCGACCTGTCCGGCAGCGTCCATTCCCGCTTCGAGTTCGAGCGGCGGGCCGCCGCGCGCTTCCTCGAAAAAGTGTGGACGCCGGGGGACACCATCACCCTCGTCACCTTCAGCGACCGTCCGCGCATCCACCTCGAGCGGGAACCCGGCCTCGAGGCGGCGCTGGGAGAACTCGCGCGGCTCGAGCCCACCAAGACCGGGACCGCGTTCTTCGATTCGGTCGTGCGCGCCGCGCGGTTGCTGAGCAGGGGCTCGACACCGGAAACGCGCCAGGCGCAGATCGTGATCTCCGACGGGGCGGACAACCAGAGCGATCACGGGCTGGCGGCGGCCGCGGAGGCGCTCCAGCGCTCCGACACCCTCTTTTACGCCATCAACCCCAGCGGCGCCTCGGTCCGGCTGAACGCCATCAACCGCAAGGGGCAGGAGGACCTGTCGCTGCTGGCCTCGGCCACCGGCGGGACCGCCTTCGTTTCCGATCCGTCGGACGACCTCGACTCGGTGCTCGGCCGGATCGCGGCGGAGCTCCGGGCCCAGTACCTGCTGAGCTACTACTCCCCCAGTGCGCGCAACGACGGGGTCTTCCGGGCCATCCGCGTTTCCATCCCGGCGCGGCCCGAGCTGAGTGTGCGCGCCCGGCTGGGCTACTACGCCTCCCGCTGAGGGACCCCGCCGGGCGAAAACCGCTTGTGCTTTCCCCCTGTCGGGCTACTATGAACGGATGGGACAGAAACGCCGTTACACCACCGCCTTCATCCCCGGAGCCGGGCTCGGCCTGCGTCTCCGGCCGCTGACGGAAAGGTGCCCCAAGCCCCTGTTGCCCGCGGGCGGACGCAGCGTCATCACCTGCGCCATGGACCACCTGATCTCGGCCGGGGTCGACCGCTTCATCGTCAACACCCACCACTGCCCCGAAAGGTACCGGGAGAAATTCCCCGACGGCGCCTGGAGGGGGAAACCCGTTCTCTTCCGCCACGAACCGGTGCTGCTCGACACGGCCGGAGGCTTGAAAAACATCGAGGATCTCCTCGCGGACGACGAGGCCATCGTCTGCTACAATGGCGACGTGATCTCCGATCTTCCCCTCGGCGACCTGCTCGAGCGGCACGAGCGGCGGCGGCCGGAGGCCACCCTGGCCCTGCGCAGCACGGGGCCGCTCCTGAACGTCGACGTCAACGACGGCGGGGAGGTATGCGACCTGCGGGGGGAGCTGGGGACCCGCGGGAGCCGCCGGTGCCTCTTCACCGGGATCTATGTCGTGGAAACGGCCCTGCTTCGGCATATCGAGCCGGCCCGCCCCTCGTCCGTCATCGACCTCTTCCTCCGGCGGATCCGGGTGCAGCCGGGATCGATCCGCGCGGCCGTGATCGACGGGGGCACCTGGACCGATATCGGATCGCCCGAAGCCTACGACCGGATACGGGGGGGCCTGGAGACCATGAAATGGTGACGGAAGCGGAGATGACGGAAGCCGGGATCAAGGCGCGCGCCCGGGAGGTCCTGGATATCCCCGCCGCAACGGAGGTCGAATGGATCCCTTTCGCGGGGAGGGGGTCCGACCGGGCCTACTTCCGCCTCCGCTGGGGGAGCGGGGACTCGGCGATCCTGGTCCGGTACGGGCAGGACAGGAAGGAGAACGGCTACCATGCCGCTATCGGCTGGTTCCTGGAGGAGATCGGGATACCGGTCCCCCGCATCCTCCACCACGACCCCGCCCGGGGCCTGATCCTCCAGGAAGACCTGGGGGACGAAGATCTCTACACGCTCCGGAACGAGCCGTGGGAGGTCCGCGGCCCCCTCTACCGGAAGACACTCGAGGTCGTCGCGGTGCTGCACTCCTGGCCCGAGGAGGAGTTCCTGCGCGACCCCGTCCCCCTGATGGAGGGCTTCTCCCCCGACCTGTATCGCTGGGAGCGGGATTATTTCCGGGAGCACTTCGTCCTCGGGCTCTGCGGCGTCGCCCTCCCCCCCGCGGAAGAGGACGCGCTGGAGCGCGAACTGGCGGCGCTGGCGCTCCGGCTGACGCGGCACCGGAGGTGCCTGGTCCACCGCGACCTGCAGTCGCAGAACGTCATGATCCGGGAGGGGGGCCCGGTGCTGATCGATTACCAGGGGATGCGGTTCGGGAGCCGTTTCTACGACCTGGGTTCGCTCCTTTGCGACCCCTACGTCTCCTTCACGCGCCCGGAGCGGCAGGAGCTGATCGATTTCTGCCGGGGGCCGGGGGAGGGCCCGGAGGAGTTCCGGAAAGCTTTCTGGGAGGCTTCGGCCCAGCGGTTGATGCAGGCGCTCGGGGCCTACGGGTTCCTGGCCCGGGAGCGGGGACTGGGGCGCTATCTCGCGCATGTCCCCCCGGGGCTCGCGAACCTGCGCCTGGCGGCGGACCGGGCCCGCTCCCTCCCCCTTCTCGAGCGGCTCTGCGGCCGGTGCGCCGCCGCGCTCGGGGAAAAAGGGGAGGCGCCGGAGGGTGTCCCGCCCGGGGGGGAGGGATCATGATCCGCCGCTTCGCGTTGACCCTGCTGCTCCTCGTGTCGGCGCTCGGACGGGGCGCGGGAGGGGACTCCGAAGAGGGACGCATGCGGAGCCACATCGTCCGGCAGGTGGACCACATCGTCGTGGAGTCGGACGACCCGGCGGGGCTCTTCCGTTTTTTCAGCCGGACGCTCGGCCTGCCCGTGGCATGGAGCGCGGGCGACGGCGGCACCTTTCAAACGGGGGGGGTGGGGGCCGGGAATGTCACCCTGGCGATCCTGCCGGCCGCGGGCGCCAAAACGGCCGGAAAGGGGAGGGCGCGCTGCACGGGCCTGGCGTTCGAACCCTACCCCCTGGCCGACGCGCTCAGGGAACTCAAGGTCCGCGGCATCCCCCACGCCCCCCCGGACCCCGAGGTCGGCCCCCTGCCCGGGGGGGATACGGGAACCCTCTGGACCACCGTCGCGCTCTCTTCCCTTTCGCGGCCGGGCATGTCGCTCTTCCTCTACGAAACGAGCCCCGCCTACCTCAACCCGCGCATCCGCAGGACGCAGCTGGCCAACAGGCTGGCGCTCGACAGGGGAGGGCCGCTCGGGATCCGCCGGGTGGCGGAAGTGGTCGTCACCGCGGTCGACCCGGAGGCCCGCGCGGTGGAGTGGACAAAACTGCTGGGCCGTCCGAAAGCCGCGGGGCTCTGGAACACGGTCATGGCAGGCCCCTCCATCCGCCTTTCCGGGGGCGGGGCGGACCGGATCCGGGGACTGGTCCTCGAGGTGAGCTCGCTCGAGCGGGCGCGGGCGTTTCTCGACAAGGAAGGGTTGCGGGGAAAGGCGGAGGCAGGAGGCCTCACCCTCGACCCGGCCGGGGCCCAGGGGCTGGCGATCCGGCTGGTCCGGTAGACCGCTCCCTCAGCGGGACGCCAGGCTCCGGAGCACGAAGGGCAGAATCCCCCCGCAGCGGTAATACTCGACTTCGATCGGCGAGTCGAGCCGCACCCGGAGGGGAACCCGGTCGACCCGGCCGTCGGAGCGCGCGATGACAAGGACCGCCTCCTGCCGCGGCTCGAGCGCCTCCCCGATCCCCTCGATGTCGAAGACCTCCGTTCCGCAAAGGCCCAGGTCCGCAACGCCGGTCCCTTCGGGGAACTGGCAGGGGAGGACGCCCATCCCCACCAGGTTGCTCCGGTGGATCCGCTCGTAGCTTTCGGCCACCACCGCCCGGACCCCGAGCAGCCGGGTCCCCTTGGCCGCCCAGTCGCGCGAACTGCCCGACCCGTACTCCCTCCCCGCGATCACCACGAGGGGCGTGCCCGAAGCCCGGTACCGGCCGGCGGCCTCGAAGATCGTCACCCGTTCCCCGCCGGGCTGCAGAGCGGTGTAGCCCCCCTCCAGTTCCGGCGTCATCAGGTTGCGGATGCGGACGTTGGCGAAGGTCCCGCGCATCATCACCTCGTGATTGCCCCGCCGGGCCCCGTAGGTGTTGAAATCCTCCGGCGCCACCCCAAGCTCCCGCAGGTAGAGGCCGGCGGGGGAATCGGGCGGGATGGCCCCCGCCGGGCTGATATGGTCGGTGGTGATCGAATGCCCCAGGATGGCCAGCGGGCGCGCGCCCCTGATCCCGGAAACGGCGCCGGGCTCCATCCGGAAGCCCTCGAAGAAAGGGGGCTCCCTGATATAGGTCGATCCGGCGTCCCATTCGTACAGTTCCCCCTCGCCGGCCGGGATCGCGTTCCACAACAGGTTCTGCTCGGTGAACCCGGAATACATCCGCAGGTAGGTTTCCGCGTCGAAGGCCACCTTCATAAGGGCGCGCACCTCCTCGAGCGTCGGCCAGAGATCGGCCAGGTACACCTCCCGCCCGTCGCTCCCCTTCCCGAGCGGTTCGCGCGCCATATCGATGTCGACGCGCCCCGCCAGGGCGAAAGCGACCACCAGCGGCGGGCTCATCAGGAAATTGGCGCGGACCGACTGGTGGATCCGGGCCTCGAAGTTGCGGTTTCCGGAGAGCACGCTGGCCAGGACCAGGTCGTTTTCGGAAATGGCCGCCTCGATCGCCGGCTCGAGCGGCCCGGAATTGCCGATGCAGGTGGAGCAGCCGTACCCCACGACCTGGAAGCCGAGCCGGTCCAGGTAGGGCTGCAGCCCCGTCTTCTCCAGGTAATGGCTGACGACGCGGGACCCCGGGGCGAGGGAGGTCTTGACGTAATCCGGGGGGCGGAGTCCCCGCTCCACCGCTTTTTTGGCCAAAAGGCCGGCCGCGATCATGACGCCGGGGTTGGAGGTGTTGGTGCACGACGTGATCGCCGCTATGACGACCGAGCCGTGGCGCAGGGGGACGTCGATCTCCCCTTTCCCTTCCGGGGAAAGGCTCACGGCATGGATCCGGCCGGCCGCGTCGGGCGACAGCGCGTATCCCCCATCCTTCCGGGGCGCGACCAGCAGCCGCCGGACCGTGTCCCGCAACCGCCCGAGGAGGATCCGGTCCTGGGGCCGCTTCGGCCCGGCGACGCACGGCTCGATCTCCCCGAGCGCCAGTTCCACCACCGAGCTGTAGCGCACCTCCTCGAAGGCGGCGGAGCCGAACATCCCCTGCGCCGAGTAATAGCCCCGGACGGCGTCCACCAGTTCGGCCGGCCGCCCGGTATCCCGGAGGTAGGCGCAGGTCTGTTCGTCGACCGGAAAAAGGCCCACCGTAGCCCCGTATTCCGGGGCCATGTTGCCGAGGGTGGCCCGGTCGGGGACCGGGAGCCCGTCCACGCCGGGCCCGAAGAACTCGACGAACTTCCCCACCACGTTGGTCCGGCGCAGCAGTTCGGTCACCGTCAGCACCAGGTCGGTCGCGGTCACCCCTTCGCCCAGCCGGCCGGAGAGCCGCACGCCCACCACGTCGGGCGCCAGGAGGTGGATCGGCTGCCCCAGCATCCCTGCCTCGGCCTCGATGCCGCCTACGCCCCACCCCAGGATGCCGAGGCCGTTGATCATCGGCGTGTGCGAATCGGTCCCCACCAGGGTGTCGGGATAGAAAACCCCTTCCCTCTCGGCCACCACCGTCCCCAGGTATTCGAGGTTCACCTGGTGGCAGATACCGATGCCGGGGGGGATCACCCGGAACCCGCGGAACCCCCGGGTCCCCCATTTCAAAAACTGGTAGCGCGCGCGGTTGCGCTCGAGTTCCATGTCCATGTTGAGCGCGAGCGCGTCGGGCCGGCCGAAGTAGTCGACCTGCACCGAATGATCGATGATCAAATCGACCGGCACCATCGGTTCGACCAGGCCGGCCGGCCGCCCCATCCGGGCGGCCGCCGAGCGCATGGCCGCCAGGTCGACCAGGAGCGGGACCCCGGTGAAATCCTGCAGGAGGATGCGGCCGACCATGAAGGGGATCTCCTCGGTGCGCTCCGCGGCCGGTTTCCAGTTGGCGAGCCGGACCACGTCCTCCTCCCGGATCCTCACCCCGTCCGAGTGGCGCAGCAGCGACTCGAGCAGGATGCGGATGCTCATCGGCAGGCTGGAAACGCGCCCCACCCCCTCCCTCTCGAGCCGCGGCAGGGAATAGTACTCCCCGCGACGTTTCCCCTGGATGTCCAGCGCCTGCAACGAATGGAACCTGTCGTGCTTCATGGTCTCTCCCCGCGTATCGTGATCCCCTTTTTCATCATACCCCGGGCGGGCGGGGATGCAAACCGCGCCGCGCCAGCCTCCACGGGGGGGGAAAAGAGAGAAGGGGCCGCCGCCGTCCGCGGCCCGGATCGGGAGGGAAAACGGGGATCAGGGACGGAGCCGGACGCCCGCTTCCCCCGTTACCATGCGGCCCGGCTCGCATCCTTTCGGGGATTCGTCCGCTTCCTGGTAGTACTTCACGTACTTCTTCAACACGAGCCGCATCCGCTCGTTGCTGGCGGGAGAAGCGTCGGCGATCTCGCCGGCGAATTCGGCCAGGATCCGCTTGAGCAGTTCGGGCGCGTAGTGGGTCCCGTTGCGGGCGATGAAGATCTTTTCATGGCGGCTGGCATCGGTCCCCTCCTCGGCCGTCAGGATCTCCTCGAACAGCTTCTCCCCCGGTCTCCGCTCGGTGATCTGGATATCAATGTCCTTATAGGGTTCCATGCCGTGAATGCGGATCAGCTCTTCGGCGATGTCCAGGATCTTCACCGGTTTTCCCATGTCGAGTACGAAGACCTCCCCGCCGTTGCCCAGGATGGACGCCTGGAGCACGAGGGAGACGGCCTCGGGGATGGTCATGAAGTAGCGCTTCATCTCCGGGTGGGTGACCGTGAGGGGCCCGCCGTACTTCAGCTGTTCGAGAAAGAGGGGGAGGACGCTGCCGCGGCTGCCGAGGACGTTGCCGAACCTTACGGAGATGAAGCGCGTCGAGGGCGCGGGGGCGGGGTAGGGCCGGGTCCCGCCGCCGGGGATGAGGGCGATCTTTGCCTGCGCCTTTTCGTTCAGGGCGCTGCAGATGTGCTCCGCCATCCTCTTCGTGGCGCCCATCACGCTCGTCGGGCGTACCGCCTTGTCCGACGAGATCAGCACGAACTTCTCGACACCGTGCGCCCTCGCCGTCGCGGCCAGGTTGTAGGTGCCGAACACGTTCACCTTGACCGCCTCCTTCGGGTTGCACTCCATCATGGGGACGTGTTTGTAGGCGGCGGCGTGGAACACGATCTGGGGCCGGAACTGCTCGAAGACTTCGCGCAGCCGGACTTCGTCGCGGACATCCCCGGTGATGTAGACCACGCGGTCCATCAGGTGCGGGAAGAGCCGCCGCAGCTTGAGTCCCAGGTTGTGCAGTTCGGTCTCGTCGATGTCGAACAGGAGGATGCGGTCCGGATCGAAGGCGCAGGCCTGCACCACGATCTCCGACCCGATCGAACCGCCCGCCCCGGTCACCATGATGGTCCTGCCCCGGAGGAAGGCCCGGATCCCCCGGTAATCCACGGAGACGGTC
The DNA here is from genome assembly GCA_012729555.1 of Acidobacteriota bacterium. Lineage (NCBI taxonomy): Bacteria > Pseudomonadati > Acidobacteriota > Acidobacteriota bacterium. The sequence continues at coordinate 11,817 of JAAYCX010000047.1, read as the reverse complement.
TGCCTTCCCACCAGGTCCTCGATGCTGATGCTTTCCAGGGTCCGCATGTTGATGTCCGGCCGGCTGAAATCATAGATCCGCGGGACGATCTTGATGTTGCTGACCTCGGCCCGCGTCGCCATTTCGTACAGCCGCCGCAGCGTCTTGTGATTCAGCCGCGGGATCGCGATGATGACGGCCTGGACCTTGTAGCGGTCCACCATCTCGGGAAGCCGGTCGATGGTCCCCAGCACCTTGATGCCGTGGATGTAGTTCCCCGTCAGGGTCCGGTTGTCGTCGAGGAACCCGACGGGCAGGAAACGGCTGTAATTGTTGCGCATCAGGTCCCGCAGCAGCATCTCCCCCGTGTTGCCCGCACCGACGATGAGGGTGTTCGGGCTCTTCGCGGCCGCCCCCTTCTTGCGGATCACCTCGAGGTATACGCGCTTGGATATCCGCAGCGCGCCGATGAGGCCGAAGCTGATGATCCCGTCGATGAAGAAGATGCGCTTGGAGATCCCCGTGAGCGCGAGCTCCGGGAGCACGCCGCTGGGGAGGCTCAGCACGACGAGCACGAGCTCGGAAAAGAGAACGGCCCAGAAGATGTTGACCAGGTCGGATATGCCGACGAAGCGCCAGGTGATCCGGTATACCTTGAAGGCGAGGAGGGCCAGGATCTTGACGGCGAGGACCCACCCGATCATCCGCAGGAAATGCGGCCCGTAAGGCGCCTCCGGGCTGCCGTTGAAGTGGGTCAGGAGCGCCAGCCCCAGGGCGAGGCCTATGATGGCGATGTCCGCCGCGAAAAAGAAAGCGAACCGCTTGAGCGGCGTGGCAAGGATCAATTTTCGCATCTGCTGCAATTCCCCAGGATGCATGCGGCGCCGGAGCGCCGATGGTGCTCCTATCATTATTCCAAGGAGCTACATTTTCAACAACATATTACCTCTCCAGCAATTCCCGTTGCAGCGCGCCCATGGTCAGACGCCTCCCACCCTGCGCGCGGGGTTTCCCAGGTAATAGGAATTGTCCCCGCACCCCTTGTAAACGGCCGAGAGGGGGGCGATCCGGTTGCGGCTCCCGACCCGGCTGAGGGGCAGGAGGATGGAACCCGCGCCCAGCTGGTTGCCGTCGCCCACCCGCACCCCGCCCAGGACCTGTGAATGGGGCCCGAAAAAATTGAAATCGCCGATGACGGCGTCGTGCCCCACCGGGATGAATCCGTTGAACACGTTGCCATTCCCTATCCTGGTCTGGGTGGATATCGTGCAGAAGGGGGCGAAGATGTTCCCCTCCCCCACCTGCGCGTATGGATATACGATACAGGAGGGGTCCAGGAGGTTCACCAGGGGAACATTTTTTCTTTTGAGGTCCCGGTAGATGAGTTCCCGGATGGCGGGGGCCGCCGCGCCGATCACGGCGCCGTCCCCCTCCCCGAACTCGAATTCCTCCATCTCCCCCCGGAACACGCCCTGGTAATCCCTGTAGTCGTTCGTGCGCCCGTGTCCGTTGTGACCCAGGATCCCGCCCAGGCTCCACCGGGGATCCCGCTCGGCCATCCGCTCTACATAGACGCAGCATTCCCGGGCGAAACAATCCCCCCCCACGACGAAAATCCTCTTCATCAGGGATGCCCCCCGTCGAGGATGTAGTTCTGCCCCGTGATCCACTTCGCCTCGTCCGAAAGGAGGAAGAGGGCCAGGGCGGCCACGTCGTCCACCGTCCCGAACCCCAGCGGGTACAGGTGCGACCGGTCGTTGCGCATCCCCTCCACCTTCGCCGTCATCGGCGTCAGGACGTCGCCCGGGCTGATCGCGTTGACCCGTATGCCCGAGGCGGCCACCTCCCGGGAGATCGAGCGCACCGACGCGACGAGCGCGGCCTTGGACCCCGCGTAGGACGCCATCCCCTTGTCGGCCAGGTGGGCCTCGATGGAGGCGATGAAGACCAGCGAGGCGCCCCGGCCGGCGTTGTGGCGCCGGTCGAGGAGGCCCTTGGCCAGCATCAGGGGGGCGAAATAGTTGATATCAAATATCCTTTTGCAGTCCTCGTATCGCAGGACCTGCAGCGGGCGGATCTCGGAGATCCCGGCGCACGAGACCATCCCGTGGAATTTGCCGTACTTTTCCTTCAGCCCCTTCACATATTGCGGCAGCAGTTCGATATCCGCGGCCAGGTCCCTGATTTCGGGGTGCATCCGCTCCGGGCACCCGCATTCCCGCACCAGTTCCCCGAGCCGGCCGGCGTCCCGGCCGACCGCGACGACGCGGGCGCCCGTCGCCGAGAGGCGCAGGGCGATCCCCCTCCCGATGCCGGAACTCGCGCCGGTGACAAGGAAGAGCCGCTCGCCGTCGGGCGGCGTCACGACGCCACCCCGGCCTTGCGGGCGACATCGGCCACCGTCCGCATCCCGGCGAAGTCCTCGAAGGTCGCGCCGACGCCGAAATCGGAGTCCAGAAACGCGACCGTGGCCATCCGGGCGAGCGAGTCCCACTCGACGAGGTCCTCGAGCACCGTGTCCATCCCGAGCGGCTCCTCCGTCTGCAGGACATCCTGAAATTTTTCCAGAAACTCCTCGTGCGTCATCGCTTCTCCCCCTTGAAATGACGGATCCACCCTTCCACCTGGTCTTCGCGCGCCGGAAGGCCCGCGGGCGCCGCGAGGAGCCCGATCCCCCCGTTATGGCACCCCTCCAGGCCTACGACCGCCGCCCCCCAGGAGAGCCCCACCCCGAAGGCCGAAAGCAGGCAGCGGCCGAGCTTCGGCCGCGCGTCCCGCTGGTCGCACAGGACGGTGGCCACCGAGGTGGTGGAGTTGTTGCCGTACCGGGAAAAGGTCTCCCACGTCGTCTTCTCCTTCGGGATGCCCGTCTTGGCCGCGATCGCCTCCACGATCTGCCGGTTGGCCTGGTGCAGCGCGAAAAAATCGATCTCCTCCATCCCGATTCCGGCGAAGAGGAGGAGTTCGCGGATGTTCGCCGGGGCGACCTCCATCGTGAAGTTGAAGACGTCCATTCCACGGATGATGCCGTCCCAGGGGTGCCAGACGTTGCCGGCCGCGTCCCGCACCTCGACGTCGCACATGTCCTTGCGGATCGGCAGGCGGCGCCCCCCGGCCGGGGCGACAATTTTGTCCCACCCTGCCCCCCTGGCCCCCAGGGCGAACCAGGCGGGGTTGTCCCCCGGTTCGTGCTCGAGCAGGGTGGCCGAGGCCGCGTCGCCGAAGAGCGGGTAGTAGAGCCGGTTGCGCGGGTCCGCATGGGTGCTGGCGGCATCCCCGGCCACGAGGAGCACCCGCGTCGACGCGCCGGAGGCGATGAGGGAGTGGGCGAGCCAGAGGCCGTAGACGTAGCCCGAGCAACCGAGCCCCACGTCGAACACCGCGCACTCCTCGCCGAGCCCGAGGCGGTCGTGCAGGATATAGGAAGAAGCCGGAAAGATATAGTCGGGGCTCTGGTTGACCAGGATGAGGGCGTCGATCCCCCCCCTGTCGGTCCCGAGCTCCCCGAGCAGGTCGGACGCCGCCCTTTCGCACAGGTCGACCACGGTGACCCCTTCGGGAACGACGGGGCGGCGCCCGAAACCCACCATCTTCTTCGCCCGCTCGAGCTGCCGGACGTTGTTGCCGAAATACTCGATCTCGTCGTCGATGTCGATGAACCGGTCGGGTACGATCGTCTTGATCCCACGGACCCGCACGTGGTTCAGGAGCGCTTTACTCATCGGGTTCCCCCGCTCCGTAGACCCGCGGTTTCAGGACCCTCACCCGCCCGAGGTCGAGCAGGCACGCGCCCCAGGACAACCCTATGCCGTACCCCTGCAGCACGACCCGCGCCCCCTTTCCCCCGATCTGTTCGGACAGCTCGTTGGAGATCGTGAAGGGGATGGAGGCCGAACTCTGGTTGCCGAATTCCGAAAAAGTCCGCCGCGGCGCCTTTTCCAGCGGGATGCCCGACTTCTTCGCTATCGTCTCGATGATGTACCGGTTGGCCTGGTGGAACACGAAATAATCGACCTCTTCCGCCGCGCACCCCGAAACCTCGAGGATCTCCCGGAGCAGTCTGGGCTGCTCGGTGAGGGTGAAGTTGAACACCTCGAAACCCTTCATGCAGAAATCTTCCAGGCGGCGCACGTTCCCCTTCTCGTCGACCATTTCCCTCCGGGTCTCCTCCGAGGAGGGGTGGCGGTAGGCCCCCGCCTGCTGCCACATGATTTCCAGCCCGCCGCCGTCGGAATAGAGGCGGAACCAAGAGGGGCGCTCCCCTTCGCAGCGCTCGACGACGGTGGCACAGCCGGCGTCCCCGAAGACGGGGGCGTCCGCCCGGTTCCGGACGTCGATGATACGGCTCAGGGTGTCGCCCGTCAGCAGCAGAACCCGCCGGAATCCCTGCTCCGCCAGCATGAAGGCCTGCAGCAGCCCCTTGACGTACCCGGAACAGCCGTAGACCAGGTCGAAGGCGATGCACGATCGCGGCAACGAAAGCGCCCGGTGCACGACGTGGGCGTTCCCGGGCATGCCGTAATCGGGGGTCTGGGTGACGAAAACGACGGCGTCGAAATCGGCCGCCGACAGGCGGCATCCCGCCATCAGCGCGCGGGCGGCTTCGAGGCAGAGGTCGGCGGCGGTGACCGGACCGTCCACCACCCAGCGCCGGTCGAAACCGATCGTCCGTTTCAGGCGCTCGAGCTGTTCGCCGCTTTCATAGTAACCGGCCTCGTCGTCGATGGAGATCCTCCTCGCACCGTAGACGGAGGAGATGCCCGTGATCCCGGCATGCCGGAACGTTACCGTTTTGCCCACCGGCGCACCTCCGTCTCCAGGCCCTCCAGATCGACCCTCCCAGGGACCGCCCAGGGCACCCGGCCTTCATCGGCCACGAGCGCGTCCCCCGTCAGGGAGCGGAGCCACTCGAGGGCCGGCCCGTTCCGTTCCCCCCGGCGGTAGGCGACAAGGGCCCCTTTCCCCGTCCCCAGGTGCGCGGCCGCCAGGCGCATCATCTCGGGCAGCATGACGTTCTCCAGGTGTCTCCCCAGGGCGCGGCAGCTGACGGCCAGTTCCTCGCACAGGAGCCTCTCCCCTTCGGCGCGAGCCGCCAGGAGGGCGATCATGCCGCTTTCGGAGAGGCGGTCGGACATGCGCACGGTAACCACGCAGCCGTCGCCCGCCCCCATCAACCGCCGGACCTCCGCCTCCGTATACCGGCGGTAGCCGAGGATGAACTGGTTGGTCTTGCCGGCCAGTTCGGCGACCCGGGGCGCCATGCTTTCGTCGTCCAGGCCGAACTGCAGCCGGATCCGCAGCCGGGCGAAGTAGTCCCGGGGGGCCAGGGTTTCGCCGAGCGCCGTCCGCTCCCGGTTGGCCCGGATATCCGCGGTCCGGAGCCCGTCTTCGGACGAAGTCCTCAGGCGCAGCAGGCCCGGGTAAAAGCGGAGCATCCGCAGGGTGTCGGCGGGATCGCCCGCCAGCAGGGTGCGCACCCCCAGCCCCGAGGCCTCGGCGTTCAGGATCTCGGCGGGATTGTCGTCGACGAAGAGCATGGCGTCGGCGCCGATATGCAGCTCCGACGCCAGCTCCGCCAGGTTTTCCGCCTTGTCCTTCCAGTTGATCCTCACGGCGGCGAAATCGTCCCACCTCAACCCGAAATCGGGACGCCGCTCGAAAAGCCGCCGGACATCCTCCTCCTCGTTCCGGGAAGCGACGGCGAGAAGAAAGCCCTCCTCCTTCAGCCCCCGGACATGCCGCTGCAGCTCCGCATGCGCCGCCGTCAACCGGACCCCCTCCGGCCCGTCCTCCCCCAGGACCCCCTCGTACAGGGTCTGGTCCAGGTCGAGGACGACGGCCTTCAGCGCCGGGCGCAGCACGGCGGGGATGAGGCGCAGGCCGAGGGCTCGGGCCACCTCGAGGCACGCCCTGCCCGACAGCCGGGTGCCGGTGGCCGCTTCCCGGGCGGGGTCGTAGATTCCGCCCCCGCCGGGGGGGAGCAGGTCCTCCACCGCGAAATCCCACAGGTCCGGAACGCCCTCCGTCGCCCGCCGATCCGCGCCGCCGGCGACCAGGAGCAGGATCGGCGCCGGGCTCCGCTCGCGCAGGGCCGCGGCGCGCTCCCCGAGCCACTCTCCCAGGTCGATCGCCCGGTAGCGCGCGGCGTCGACCCATATCAGGTTCAGATCGGCGTCGAACACACGCCCGAAGCCGAAGGTGTCGTCGTAGCCGCTGCAGGAGGTTTCGGCCCGGAGGCCGGAAAAGGCGAGAAAGGGATCGAGCACGGAGGCCACCGTTTCGAAGGCGTGGTTGCGGTAGACGGCGATCCGTACCGCCTCCGCCCCGGGATCCGGGGCCTGCCGGAGCAGCTGGAGCCGCCTCAATTCCTCGGCAAACAGGTGCCTCATCATTCCCTTCACGCTTGCCCGCCGTCCTCGAGCCGGGCCACGATCCGGGCCATGCTCGTCAGTTTCGGGATCTCCTCCGCCTCGAACGAAACGCCCGTCTCCTCCTCGACCGTCAGGATGATCTCGATATGCTTCATGGAATCCCAGGCTCTCTCACTCTCCATGGAACATTCCTCCCCCGGGGCGATCTCCCTCCCGAGGAGGGTCGACAGGATTTCAGCGACCTTTTCCCGCATATTCCGCTCTCCGGAAGTCATGGACGGACCCCGCAGGCGCCGGCGACGATCCCGACGATCCGCTCGAGGTCGCCCTCTTCCAACCGGGTTCCCGAGGGGAGGCAGAGTCCCCGCTCGAAAAAGCCCTCCCCAACGCCGCCGCCCAGGAAACGGCAGTCGCGGAAGGCGGGCTGCAGGTGCATCGGCTTCCATACGGGGCGCGACTCGATGTTCTCCCGCTCGAGCGCGAGCCGCACCCCCTCCCGGTCCGTCCCGAACGCGTCCGGGTCGATCAGGATGACGGTGAGCCAGCAGTTCGATTTTCCGTAAGGGGCCTCCGGCATGAACCGGATCCCGGGGAGATGCCCGAGCGCCTCCCGGTAGTACCGGTTCACCTCCCGCTTCTTATCGACCTTTTCCCCGAGCCGCTCCAGCTGCCCCCGCCCGATGCCGGCCAGGATGTTGCTCAGCCGGTAGTTGTACCCGACTTCCGAGTGCTGGTAGTGGACCACCGGCTCCCGCGCCTGGGTCGCCAGGTAGCGCGCCCGCTCGATGCAGGCCCCGTCGTCGGAGACCAGCATCCCCCCGCCCGAGGTGGTGATGATCTTGTTCCCGTTGAAGGAGAGGACGCCCATCGCGCCGAACGCCCCGGCCCGCCTGCCGCGCATCTCCGCCCCCAGCGCCTCCGCGGCGTCCTCGACGACGGGGACGCCGTACCGGCCGGCGACGGCGAGGATGGCGTCGTAATCGGCGCACTGCCCGTACAGGTCGACCGCCATGATCGCCCGGGGCATCGAGTCCCCCGCGCGCGCCCGCCGGCGGAGTTCGTCCTCGACGAGGCCGGGGTCGAGGTTCCACGTCGCCGGGTCGGCGTCGATGAGCACGGGGTGGGCGCCGCAGTACTTGACGGCGTTGACGCTGGCCGCGAAGGTCAGGTCGGCGCACATCACCTCGTCCCCGGGCCCGACCCCCAGGATCATGAGCGCGAGGTGCAGCCCGGCCGTGCCGCTCGAGAGCGCCACGGCGTGCCCGACTCCGAGCTCGAGGCACATCTCCCGCTCGAACAGCTCGACCTGGGGCCCCATGGTGGTGATCCAGTTCGAATCGAAGGCCGCGAGCATCAGTTCCTTTTCCCGCCCGTCCAGGTTGGGGGGCGACAGGTAGATGCGCGGACGGCCGACAGTCTGGCTCATGAGGCTTTCCATTTGTTAAAGTTTATATTATAGAAGCGAGGAAGCAACTGTGCGCGCGGTCACACTCTGTCAACCCGGCCGCGCCTTCTGCGGCGGCTCCGATCCCAGGAACTCCGGCATCGTCGCGTACCCTTCCTGCTGGATGCCGTCGCGCCGCAGGGCCTTCCAGACGGTCAAAAACAGGATTTTCGCGTCCAAAGCCAGCGACCGGTGATCGACGTACCAGACGTCGAGCCTGAGCCGCTCCTCCCAGCCGATGGCGTTGCGGCCATTGACCTGCGCCCACCCCGTCAGCCCCGGCTTCACCTCGTGCCGCCGCGCCTGCTCCGCCGAATAGCGCGGCAGGTACTTCACGAGCAGCGGCCGCGGCCCCACCCAGCTCATCTCCCCCCTGAGGATGTTCCAGAGTTCCGGCAGCTCGTCGAGGCTGCTGCTGCGCAAAAACCGGCCGAACCGCGTCAGCCGCTCCCGGTCGGGTAACAACCCGCCGTCGGGGTTCCGGGCGTCCGTCATCGTCCGGAATTTATAGATATAAAATGGCTTTCCATCCAGGCCCGGCCTCGCCTGACGGTAAAACACCGGCCGCCCCAGCAGCACCCGGCTCAATACCATCAGGGCCAAAAGCAACGGCGACAGAACCACGAGCGCGGGAACCACCAAGGCGAGGTCGAATATCCGCTTACTCACTCGCACACCGTCGTCCCTCCCGAGTCCGACCTCTGCAACAGACGTTCATATTGCGCATGGACCTCGTTCCACATCTCGGCCTGGCCGAAATCGCGCGTCATCCTCGCGCGCCCCGCAGCGCCATGTTCCCTTCTCAATTCTTCGTCCAGAAGGTACCGCTCAAGCGCGCCCGCAAGTGCCTCCGCGTCGCGCACGGGCACCAGGGTCCCCGTCACTCCATCCTCGACCCCATCCACGCAGCCGGGCACCCGTGTCGCCACGACGGGCAACCCCATCGAGCCCGCTTCCATGGCCGTGACCGGGAACCCCTCCCGGTAGGTGGGGAGCGCGAGCAGATCCATAGCCGCGTAGAAGGGCGCCATGCCGCTCGTGACCTTTCCTACCAGGCATAGACTTCGATCACTTTCCATGGCCTCGATCGTGTCCCGGCCCGGACTGTCCTGCTCCTCGAACTCACCGATCACCAGCAACCGTGCGTTCGGGATGGCGCTCCGAACCATCTTCCATGCCTTCACGAGTTCGCGCACCCCTTTATCCCGGACGACGCGCCCCACAAATCCGACCACGGGCGCCCCGGGATCTATCCCGAAACGCCTCCGAACCTCCAGCCTGTCCGTTTCGCCGAACCTGCCGGGATTGAAGTACCCCCGGCTATCCACCCCGTTGATGCTCCCGCTCCGCAGCACCCTGATTTTCGCCGAGGGACAGAGTCCCTCGCGCACGGCCTCATCGCGCACCGAAAAACTGACGCACCACACCTCGGTGGCAAACCGGCAGGCGGCCGCTTCGCTCCACCGGAGCAGACTCTTTCTATATCCTTTCGCCGTCAGCAGGGGAAGGCCGTGGATATGATAGATCCTTATGCGCACGCCTGCAAGTGCGGCGGCGACCGTTCCCAGCAATCCCCCTTTCGGGGTGTGCGCGTGGACGATGTCGGGCCGCAGGCGGCGGAGTCTGCGCCAGAGCCGCGCGAGCGCAACCACGTCCCTGACCGGCGTGATCCTGCGCGGCATTTCGACCGCGTACGTCCGAATGCCTTCGAGCCTTCCAAACGCTTCCAGCCCGTCGTCGGGAGACGCGATCGCGCTGACCTCCACGCCGCGCTCCTTCATGAAACCGATCTGTCCCCGCAGGAAGCCCAGCGATTTGGCCACGGTCATGACGTGGACAAGACGGAAGGCACGCCGGTTCGCCACGCCCGGATACCGCAATTCCTCTTTCCCTGTGCACCGGCCTTCTATTGTGCGATGGATCGCAGCACCTCCATCATCCTCGGAACCGCAACATCGAGACAATAGGTGGTCTCGACCTTGGCCCGCCCCCGCGCCCCCATGTCGGCGCACAGGCGCGGGGACGAGATGAGCCTTTCGAGCGCTTCGAGCCACTCCCCGTCTCCCGAGGCCAGGTATCCTTCCTGCCCGTTCTCGATGACCCGCCGGTTCTCCCCGACGGCCGAGGCGATGACGGGTTTCCAGCACGCCATGTATTGAATGAGCTTGAACGCACACTTGCCCGCCTCCCAGCGCCCGGAGGGAAGAGGCATGATCCCGACATCGATCTGGGAAAGATTCAGGACTTCGGACTCGCCGGACCACGGAACCCACCGGAGATTGCGGATGGCTAGCGGTATCCGTCTTCCCCCGATCATCCAGACCTGGGCGTCATGCCGGGAGCAGAACAGATCGAGCGCATCCTCCACCTCCCTGAGATACCCGGTGGTCGCCTGGGATCCTATCCAGCCTATGATGAAGGGCGAGCCGGAGCTTTTGCGCGGGGGTGCGGACGGGTACAACCCGAGGTCGATTACCGTGGGAATAAAGCGCACGTCGGGGTGGAACCGGCTTGCATATTGATACAAATAGTCGCTCCCCACGATCACCTTCGAAGCCCGCGCCATGATGCCCGAAATCTTCCCACCCAATAAAGCCCTTACAACCGCACGCGGATGCCGCTCATAGCGATGGAAAACCGCATCGTCGTAATCCACCGCATAGCGCAACCCGCCAAGGCCGCCGGCGAATTCCAGGGCCGCCGGAAAGAAGGGGAAGGCCTCCTTTTCCAGCACCACGCAGTCGTAGCGCCTGGCGCGCCCCAGAATCCTCAAACGGTTCCAGTAGGCGGCGGGAAGCAAGGGCAGAACCGACCGGTTTCCCGTGAATTTCCTCGCAACATAGCCCGCTGGGAAGAACGGTTGGTGATCGCACTCGATCCCCTGCGCCCGGAGCGCGGGCAGGTATTGCAGCAGACGGTATCGGGAACTGGCGCCGTCGGAATCGTAACGGGACAGAAACAATGCCTTCATTCCCCGACACCTATCTCGAAAATCCGCATTTCAAATCGGACCCCGCATGGGAAAGCAGATATTTCCATAGCTTGGCATAGCCCTCCAGGGTTTCCCCGACGCCCTGCCACGACCGTTCCAGGCCCGACCCCAGCAGCCGCGCGACAAATTCCGGGAACAGGGCGCCCAGGACAACACCCAGGGCGCGACACCTTCCGAAATGCTTGAAGGCGAAGAGGACCCGGCTGCGCAATATGTAGAAGAGACGGTCCCCCCTGACGCTCTCGCTGCTGCCCTGACCGTGATGGCAGGCGCAGGCCTCGGCCAGGTAAAAACATCTCCATCCGGCCTTGCGCGCACGCAGCGCGAAATCCACCTCCTCGTAGTAGACGAAAAACCGTTCATCGAAGCCGCCCAGAGCCTCGAACAGCGACCTCCGGACCATGAAGAAGGCGCCGATGACGTGATCCACCTCAGCCGAGCGCGCATGGTCCCATTCGACCATGAAGGGCTGCAGGTGCCGGAATCCCGCAAGTCGGTCCAACCCGACGCCGCCGGCCAGAAACATCCGCGGTGTCGGGAAGCGCGAACAGGACCGCTGAATCGCACCGTCCTGATCGACCAGCTGAATGCCGCAGATCCCCACGTCGCCGTTCTCCGGAGCAGATAGATACTGAACCGGCACCGAAAGTGAATCCGAGTTCAGCAGCATATCGGGATTGAGAAACAGGAGATAATCCGCCTCGCTTCCCTGCGCCCCCTGATTGCAGGCCGCCGCAAAGCCGCGGTTACAGCGATTAGGAATCGTTATGGCCTTGGCACCCTCTCGCAGAATGCCGGCGCAGGAATCATCACTGGAATGGTTGTCGACAATTACGACCGTTTCCAGGTCATATCCCCTCTCGACACAGCGTCCGATCGACTTCATGCATTCACGGAGTTGATCACCCGTGTTCCAGTTTACGATAATGATTCGGACTACCGGTCCATGTTTCATGACATCCTCATATCAGGATCCGGCCCATGCATGCGATTCGAACATGGAAGTCTAAACCCTAGCTTTAAAGCGGTTT
>JAAYCX010000046.1 GCA_012729555.1 Acidobacteriota bacterium | reverse complement strand
TCGCCAGGTAGGCCCCGCCGTAGCTCTTGCGCAGGATCACGGTGATTTTCGGCACCGTGGCGGCGGAATAGGCGAACAGGAGCTTGGCGCCGTGGCGGATGATCCCGTTGTGCTCCTGCTGCACCCCGGGGAGAAAGCCGGGGACGTCGACGAAGGTGAGGAGCGGGATGTTGAAGGCGTTGCAGAAGCGGATGAAGCGGGAGGCCTTGTTGGAGGCGTTGATGTCGAGCACGCCCGCCTGGACCGACGGCTGGTTGGCGATGATGCCCATCGGGCTGCCGGCGATGCGCGCGAAGCCGACGACGATGTTCATGGCGTACCCCGCCTGCACCTCCAGGAAGTCGCCGAAATCGACCACCCGCGTGATCACGTCGCGCACGTCGTACCCCTTCTTGGGGTTGGCGGGGATCACGTCGTCCAGTTCCGGGTTGGGGTCGACGCTGGGGTCCCCCTCGGCCTGCGGCGGGTCTTCCAGGTTGTTGGCGGGCAGGAAGCTCAGCAGCTTCTGGCACAGGGCCACGGCGTGGTTGTCGTCCTCGGCGATGAAGTGGATGACGCCCGAATTGGCCATGTGGGCGTCGGCCCCCCCCAGCTGCTCCGCCGTCACGTTCTCCCCCGTGACGCTCTTGATCACCGAGGGGCCGGTGATGAACATCCGCGCCTGGCGGGTCTGGATGATGAAGTCGGTCAGGGCGGGGCTGTAGGCCGCGCCGCCGGCGCACGGGCCGCAGATGAGCGAAATCTGGGGCACGGCGCCCGAAAGCATGACGTTGGTGTAGAACACCTTGCCGTAGCCGGAGAGGGAATCGATCCCCTCCTGCACGCGCGCTCCGCCCGAATCGTTGATGAAGACGAAGGGGGAGCCCGTTTTCAGGGACTGCTCCATGATTTCGGCCACCTTGATGGAGTGGACCTCCCCGGCGGAACCGCCGGAGACGGAAAAGTCCTGGCTGGCCAGGTGCACCAGCCGGCCGTCGATGGAGGCGGCCCCGGTCACCACGCCGTCGGCCGGGAACTCTTTCCCCGCCATTCCGAACAGGACCGAACGGTGCTCGGCGAACAGGCCCGTTTCCTCGAAGCTGTTCGGGTCCACCAGGGTCTCGATCCGTTCGCGCGCCGTCAGTTTCCCCTCTTTGTGCTGTTTTTCCAGCTTGTCGGCGCCGCCGCCCAGCATCGCCTGCTTGCGCCGCTTCCGCAGTTCCTCGATTCTTTCCTGCATGGTCATATTGGACATGTCGAATGATCCCCCTTTAGGCCGGTGTGACCGTGACCTGGTGCGTGATTCCTTTGAGCTTTACGTTGTAGGTGATGGGCGAGCGCACGGGCCCCTTGCCGTTGTCGGCGACGGGGGCCGCGGCCGGCGCGGCGGCCGGTTGGGCGCCCGGGTCCTTGCCCAAGTTCTTCGGCCCCTCGTCCCGGGTGGCGAAGAACTTGGGGGCCACCTGCGGGAACATGGCGTAGGTCAGCACGTCCTCGTCCGACCCGTTGCAGCCGGGCAGTTCCAGCGCCGCCTTGCGCAGGTCCTGCCATTCCGGCTTGAGCAGGTCGGCTGGGCGGCAGGTGATCGGTTCCTTGGTGGATTTGCCGGCCGCGATGGCGATCACCTCCGGATTGCGCGGGCCGATGGTTTCGCCGTAGTACCCCAGCATCAGGTCGACGAATTCGCCCGTCAGCACCTTGTATTTGCCCATCAGGACGTTGAAGACCGCCTGGGTGCCGACGATCTGGCTCGAGGGGGTGACCAGGGGCGGGAAACCCGCGTCGGCCCGCACCTTCGGGACCTCCGCCAGCACCTCGGCCATGCGGTCGCCCGCCTTCTGCTGCTTCAGCTGGCTCTCCATGTTGGAAATCATGCCTCCGGGGATCTGGCTTTCGAAGATCTCCGTCTCCACCCCGGTGATGTTGGAGAGGAACTCCTGGTACCGGGGGCGGATCGAGTTGAAGTGCTGCTTGAGCTTCAGGATGCGGCTCTTGTCCAGGGCGGTGGTGAATTCGGTTCCCTGGAGCATCTCGACGACGCTCTCGGTCGGGTTGTGGCCGGGGCCCAGGCTGAGCGGGCTCAGCGCGGCGTCCACGCAGTCGGCGCCCGCCTCGATCGCCTTCATCAGGCTGACCAGGGTGACCCCGGTGGTGGCGTGCACGTGAACCTGGACGCGGGTCTCCTCGCCGCAGGCGTCCTTGATCCCCCTGACGAGGTCGTAGGCCGCCCGGGGTTTCAGCAGCGCCGCCATGTCCTTGATGCAGATGGAGTCGCACCCGCGGTCCAGCAGCTTCTTCGCCAGGTCCACGAAGCCCCCGGTGGTGTGCAGCGGGCTGACCGTGTAGCTGATGGCCCCCTGGGCGTGCTTGCCGGTGCGCCGGACTGCAGCGACCGCGCGCTCGAGGTTGCGGATGTCGTTCAGGGCGTCGAAGACGCGGAAGACGTCGATCCCGGTCTCGGCCGCCTTCTCGACGAAGCGGTCCACCACCCCGTCTTCGTAATGGCGGTAACCGAGGAGGTTCTGCCCGCGCAGCAGCATCTGCAGCCGGGTGTTGGGCATCAGCTTGCGGAAGGTGCGCAGCCGCTCCCAGGGGTCTTCATTCAAAAATCGGATGCAGGAGTCGAACGTGGCGCCCCCCCAGCATTCGACGGACCAGTACCCCGCCTTGTCCAGGT
>JAAYCX010000045.1 GCA_012729555.1 Acidobacteriota bacterium | reverse complement strand
GCGCCTCCTTGAACGCGTGCAGCCCGAAGCCGTCGTGGATGCACTGGTTCAGGATTCCCCCCAGGATCCGGTCGCGCTCGATGAGGAGCACCTCCCTGCAGCCCGCCTCCCGGGCCGCGATCGCGGCGGCCAGCCCGGCGGGCCCCCCGCCGATGACCACCACCTCCCTCTGGATCTTTTCGATCGGGGATGCCTTAGGCTTCATGGGCCTGCCCTCCTTTGTCCGGGCGCATGTTCCCCACGAACATCGGGGAATCGGCCCCTCGCTTGAGAAAATCCTCCGGGTCCCACCCGAAATCGTCCCGCAGCAGGCGCACGATGCGGGGGATGCAGAAGCCCCCCTGGCACCGGCCCATGGAGGCGCGCGCCCGGTACTTGAGGCTCACCATCGTCCGCGCCCCCAGGGGGTTGCGGATGGCGTCGATCACCTCCCGCTTGGTGATCTTCTCGCACCTGCAGATGATCTCGCCGTAATCGGGGTCTTCGGCGATCCGGGCCGCCTTCTCTTCCGGGGGGAGTTCCCAGAAGAAATCGAGCGAGCCGGGGCGGACGGGGTTGAAGGCGGGGTCGGGCTCGAGCGCCAGGTGGTTTTTCACCATCCCCACCACCATCTCGGCGATGGCGGGAGAGGAGGTCAGCCCCGGGCTTTCGATCCCCACCAGGTTGACGAACCCCTTGAGGTCCTTCCGGTCTTCGATGACAAAGTCCTTGTTCCCGCCGACCTCGGGAGGCGTCTGCTTGGCCCGGGTGCCGGCGAAATTGCGGATGTAGTCCGACTGCCGGATGGAGGGGAGCAGGCGCTGGCATTCCCGGCGGAGCCGGGCCATGACGTCGGAAGTACAGGCGAAATCCTCGGGGTCGTCCAGGTACTCGGCGGTGGGACCGATCAGGATGTTCCCGTCCACGGTCGGGGTCAGGTGCGTGCCCCACCCGGGCGCGTTCTTCTTGGGCGCGGGGTAGACCAGGGCCGTCAACGTGCCATCCAGGCGCCGGTCCAGGACGTAGTATTCACCCCGGCAGGGGTAGATGGCGTATTCCCCGATGCCGACCATGCGGCAGACGTCGGCCGCGAACAGGCCCGAGGCGTTGACGAGGAGATCGGCCGTGAAGGTGTCCCCGGCCGCGGTGCGCACCTCCCAGCGCGGCTCCCGCCGCGTGATCGCCGCGACCTTCTGCCCGAGGTGGAAATCGACCCCGTTGGCCAGGGCGTTTTCCGCCAGGGCGATCGTCAGGTTGTAGGGGGAGACGATGGCGCTCGAAGGGGAATAGAGCGCCTTGTAGCCCTCCACCCCCGCCTGGATCCGCTGCATCCGGTCGCGGTCGATCACCTCGAGCCCCGGGACGCCGTTGGCGTCCCCCTGCTCCTTGAGGTGGCCGAGCATCGGTTCGTCCTCCTCGTCGAGCGCGACGGTCAGTTTCCCGATCCGCTTCATCTTCACCTTCAGGTCCCGGCAGAGGTCGTCCATCATGGCGTTGCCCCTGACATCGAGGACGGCCCGCAGGGTCCCCGGGGCGTACTTGAACCCGCAGTGGAGCACCCCGCTGTTGCGGCAGCTCGCCCCCATCCCCACGTCCGCTTCCTTCTCCAGGAGAGCGGCGCGCACGCGGTAGCGGGACAACTCCCGGGCGATGGCGCATCCGACCACCCCGCCGCCGATGATCAACACCTCGTAGCTATGCTTCACTGCCGGCCCCCTCACAATCGTTATCTGGTCGACCATGGTATTCCAACAATTCCAAGGATGCCATATCTAGCTAAAAAGACAAAGGGGGATTTCGCCCAAAAGGCGCACCGGGATGGTGTACCCTGTCTCCATGTCTGCGAGGTTGCGCCCCATGGCGAACGGATTCGACGGCTTCCCACCCGAAACTCTCGGGTTTCTGCGGCAACTCAAACGGAACAACAACCGGGAGTGGTTCCAGGCGCACAAGGAAGTGTATGAACGGAAGGTGAAGGCCCCGATGACGGACCTGGTGCTCGCCCTCGGCCGGGCGTTCGAGCCGCTCGCCCCGGAATTGATCGTGGACCCGAAACGGGTCCTCTACCGCATCCACCGCGACCTCCGTTTCAGCCCCGACCGGCGCCCCTATAAAACGCACGTCGCCGCCCTGTTCGTCCCGCGGGGAGTCCCGAAGAAAACGGGGGCCTGCCTCTATTTTCACCTCGAGCCGGCCGAGATCGTCATCGCGGGCGGGGTCTACATGCCCGACGGCCCGACCCTGTGGCTCCTGCGCCGGCATATCGCGGACCACTGGCGCGAACTCCAGGCGATCACCCGGCGGCGGGACTTCAGGAGCCTGTTCGGGGAGCTTCAGGGGGAGAGCCTGATCCGCCCCCCCGCGGGGTATCCCGCCGACCACCCCGCGATCGACCTGCTGCGCCGGAAGCGGTTTCACGTCTCCCGCACCGAGCCGCCGGCGCTCGCCGGGGGGCCGAAACTCCTCCCACGCCTGCTCACGCTCTTTACGGCCATGCTCCCCCTGGTTCGTTTTCTCAACCAACCGCTCCAGACCGATCCGATGACGGCCATGGACAGGGGATGTGCACAAGGACCGATGGGGTAGCCTCCGCCGGCGCCCGGGCCGGCTATGCCCGCCTGCCCTGCTCAACCCGGAGGAACCCATTTCCCTGCCGAATCAAAGCTGCATCATCACGGATTCCGGGGAGGGTTAGAGCAACCAGCCGTAGTCCTGGCGGGTGTCCACAACCGCATCCACGTATACGGCGGAGCCCCTGATCTGGTAAATCAGCAAGTACCTCTTCTCGAGCAGAAGCTTGCGGTATTTTCCCGGCACAAGCGACGGTGCAAGCAAAACGGGGTTTCTTTCGGGGAATCGCTCGAGCGATCTGGCCTGGGTTTCGAAATCCTCGATCAGCCTCGAAGCGGCGGCTTCGCTGACCTCGGCCAGAAACCGGGCATGGGAAACCAGCATTTGTGCAGCTTCCTCGGCGACAACCACCCGGAAAATCCTATCGGCGGGCATTCAAAACCTCGCGGACGGCGTCCTTCATCATGACGGACACCTCCTCGGCGGAATGCCCCGATGGACCATGCAACCGGCTCTCTTCGGCCACAAGCAGGCTTTCGCGCAAACGCAGCATGCTTTCCCTGCGCGCATAGGTCTCCATATCCATAACCACAAGGTCGCCTTCACCGTTTTTGGTCAGATACACCGGCTCTCCCGAGCGTTTGCACAAATCCGATATCTCCTTGTAATTCTTACGGATCGCAGCAGACGGCTTGATGGTCATCATCGCACCCCCTCCTTCGTAGTAGTTTAGTATATTTATTATATACCAATTCTGACACCTGATCCGAAGCGAAGCGGTGATTTCCCATCGCTGCAAAAACCGGGACATCGAGGAGCGTTCCCGGAATTTGCTGGAAGATAGAGAAAACTGAAGTGCACGATTCGGATTTGGGGTATTGTGCACTTGATTGCTTTTGGCTTATCTGGGGGGCTGAAGATGAGACATCCCGATTGCCGTGTTCCGCATGCAGTCGCCTGCGCAGGCTTTTTGCTGATCCTCGCCGTAGCGGGATCCATCGCCGGTGTTCGCGCCGATTCCCAGCCGTCCGGCCCCGTGGTCCAAACGGCCGGCGGGCCCGTACGCGGGCTCACCGATGCCCAGGGGCTGCTGATTTTCCGCGGCATCCGCTACGGGGCCCCGCCGACCGGGGAGTTCCGTTTCCGCCCGCCGCGCAAGCCCGCCCCATGGGTGGAAGTGGCCGACGCCACGAAGCTGGGGAACAAGGCGATTCAGGCCGCAGCGGCGCCCGGCGCCGCATCCGATGGCCCCGGCATGAGCGAAGACTGCCTGTTCCTCAACGTCTGGACCCCGGGGGCCGACCGCAAGAAAAGGCCCGTCATGGTCTGGCTCCATGGCGGCGGCTTCTCTTCCGGTTCCGGCGGGGACGCGATCAACGACGCCGCCAACCTCGCCCGCATCGGGGACGTGGTCGTCGTCGCGCTCAACCACCGGTTGAACGTGTTCGGGTTTCTCCAGCTCGGCCCGGAGTGGGGGCCCGAATACAGATCCTCGGGGCAGTCGGGAATGCTCGACATCGTGCTCGGCCTCGAGTGGGTCCGGGACAATGCCGCCGCGTTCGGCGGCGACCCCGGCAACGTCACGATTTTCGGGGAGAGCGGCGGCGGCCGCAAGGTCGCGATGCTCATGGCGATGACCGGGGCAAAAGGCCTCTTTCACAAGGCCGTCATCCAGAGCGGCGCCGGCCTCGACGCGCCCACCGCCGCCGAAGCCGCGGCCTACGGCCGCCAGCTGCTCGAGAAGCTCGGCGTCGCCGAAGGGGACGTCGAGGCCCTCGCCCGGGCCGACGCCACGGCCATCTTCAAGGCCCAGCCCCCGGCGTCCCCGAGCGCCTCCCCTCAAGGGAAGCTGTTCATGCCGACCGGCGGGTTCGTCCCCTGCGTGGACGGCGTGGCCCTGACGCGCCAGCCCTTTATCCCGGACGCTCCCGGGTTTTCCGCCCGGGTGCCGCTTTTGATCGGCTCGAACAAGGATGAGATGACCATCTTCCGCACCCGGGATCCCAGACTCTGGAGCGCGACCGAAAAGGATTTCGAGGATTACGTGCGCCGGTCCCTGCCGGCGCAGGCTGAGGAACTGATCCCGGCGCTCGGCGCCGCCTTCCCCGGCTATTCCCCCGCGCACCTGATTACGGCCGCCGAGACGATGAAGGGGTACTGGATCGCGACGGTGGTCCAGGCGGAACGGAAGGCGCGCCAGTCCGCCCCGGTCTACGCCTACCTCCTCGCGTGGGAAACGCCGGCGAGCGACGGGAGGCTCCGCTCGCACCACGCCCTGGACCTTCCGCTGGTCTTCAACAACGTCGAAGGCAGCCGCGCCATGGTCGGCCCCGGGCCCGATCCCCAGCGCGTGGCCGACGCGATGAGCGCGGCGTGGGCCGCCTTCGCGCATGCGGGCGACCCCAACACCGAAGGCCTGCCCCGCTGGCCCCGCTACGACCTGAAAGACCGGTCCACCATGGTCTTCGACGTCACGAGCCGGGTGCGGAAGGACCCGTACGGGGAAATCCGCCGGATCCTGATGAAGGCGCTCGAGTAGATTTGCGGGGGACGCCCTTTCGGAGGTTGCTTCACCCCCGAGTGCGGCAGCCGCGGCGGGGGTAGAAAACGATTGATTTGGGCCGGGGGGGCCGCTACTGTTTCGGGGTCCGGCCGGAGGGCGCGCGCGGCGCGGCGGCCGGCGGAAAAGGGGCTCCCATGCGAGAGACGCCCGGCCCGGAAGAGGGCGCGGCGGTGGTGAACGAGGCGGAGGCGGCGCGGGCGGTGCCGTGGTGGCACCTGCACCGGCGGCTGTACGACTGGGTGCTCGGCTTCGCCCACCACCCCCACTCGACCACGGCGCTGTTCGGCTTGAGTTTCATGGAAAGCAGCTTCTTCCCGGTCCCGCCCGACGTGCTGCTGGGGCCGCTGGCGCTGGGCAACCGGAAGAAGGCGATGGGATTCGCCACCGTCACCACCCTCGGGAGCGTGCTGGGGGCCTTCCTGGGCTACCTGATCGGCTACGCCCTCATCGACCTGGCCCTCAGGATCCCGGGGATCACGCGCGAGGGGGTCGACTGGCTCGCGGGCCAGTTCGAACAGTACGGGATGTGGTACGTCTTCGTCGCCGCCCTGACCCCGATCCCCTTCAAGCTCCTGACCATCACGGCGGGCTTCGCCCGGATGGACCTCCTGGTGTTCGCCGCCGCCTGCATCGTCGGCCGGTCGCTCCGCTTTTACCTGGTCGCGGGGGCGTTCTGGCTCATCGGCCCCCGGGCCCTCCCCTTCATCGACAAATATTTCAACTGGCTCGCCGTGGCCTTCGTCGTGCTCCTCGGCGGCGGCTTCTATCTCGTCAAATACGTGTTCTGAACCGGGACGTCCCCGGACCGGCGGGAGCGACGGTCCGGCCCCGCACCTGCCCCAGGGCCCCGAACAGGGCCTTTTTCAGGGCGGGGGAATCCGTCCGGCGGAGCACGTGGCTCATCGATTCGACCACCCGGTCGAGGTCGAAATCGGAAACCGTCCCGGGGGGACGGCGGGAAACGAGGTGCCCGAGCGCCGCGGCGGCCCGGGCCCGGGTCGAGACCAGGTGGTCGGCGGAGACCAGCACGTGAAGCACCTCGGCGATCAGGATATCCGAAGCCTTGTCGACCCGCGTGGCGTATTCCAGCACGGCCCGGACGAGCTCCCGGGAACGGACCGAGCGCAGGACGCCGGCCAGGTCGGCCTGGTGCTCGTCCAGCCGGTTCTGCCGGTGGAGCTCCTCGAGCACGGCCGTCGCCTGGCTTTCGGTGGTCGAAGGATCGAACAGCGTGGGATGCATGGAGCCTCTCCGGATGAAGACGCCCCAATCATTCCCCGCCGCCGAGGAAAGGGCAATCGGGCTCAGGCTGGAATCGGCAAGGGGGAATCCGCGAAACCCGCGCCCATTTGGAACAGGGCACGCGCTCCAAAGGATGAGGCCGAGTTCTACCGGTCGAGGGAGGTCAGCCCCTCGCGGATGGCGAACTTGGTGAGGTCCGCGACGCTGCGGATCCCCAGCTTCCCCATCAGCTGCCGGCGGTGGGTTTCGACCGTCTTGACGCTCAGGTTGAGGCGCAGGGCGATCTCCCGGGCGCTGTGACCCTCCGAAATCAGCTGGAGCACCTCCCGCTCCCTCGAAGTGAGCGCCTGGACGGTGGAGGGGGACGGCCGGGCGCGGGGAACACGGGAGGCGAGTTCGTCGACCACGATCCCGGCGATGGCCGGGCTCAGGTAGACCTGGCGGGAGAGCACGATGGGAATGGCCCGCACCAGCTCCTCGAAGGCGCAGTGCTTGAGGATGTAGCCCGAGGCCCCCGCGGAGAGCATGCCGGTGACGTAGCGCCGGTCGGCGTGCATGGAAAGCGCGATGATGCGGATGTCCGGGTCCGCTTCCAGGATCTGGCGCACCGCGTCCAGGCCGTTGAGGCCCGGCATCGCCACGTCCATGATCACGATGTCGGGCCTCAGCCGGAGGGCGAGCTTTACCCCCTCGCGCCCGTCGGCCGCCTGCGCGACGATGTCCATCTCAGGCTGCGCCTCGAGCAGCGACTTCAGACCGTCGCACACGATCTTGTGGTCGTCGACGATCAGGATCCGAACCGCCATGCCGCACCCCCCGCTCTCAGTCTGTTTTCCTCTCCCCGGCGGGGACGGAAAGGGTCACCGTGGTCCCTTTCCCCCGCCGGGACGCTATCGCCACCTCTCCCCCCATCGAGCCCAGCCGCTCCCGGATGCTGAAGAGCCCGAACCCCTCCGGCGCCTTCTTCCCCCGCTTTGCGGGATCCATCCCGACCCCCGTATCCTCCACCGACACCCTGATCCTGCCCCCGTTGCGCCGCACTCGCACCCGGGCGCTCGTCGACCCGGAGTGCTTGGCGACGTTCACCAGGAGTTCGCGCACGGCCGAAAAGAGGGTGGTGCGCCACTGGAGGCTGAGCGGGACGGGGCGCCCGTCCCCGTCGATCTCGACCGCCACGCCGTACTGCTGCCCGATCCATTCCGCCAGCCAGTCCAGGGCCGCCTCGAACCCGAGTTCGTAGAGGATGGGGGGGCTGAGGTCGTAGGTCAGGGAACGGGTTTCGGCGATCGATTCGGACACCAGTTCCCGGACTGCGGCCAGTTCCCGCACGAGCCTGGAGTCGGAGGAAGCTTCCAGCAGCGCCCCGATCCTGATGTGGATGAGCGCCAGCACCTGCCCGATCCGGTCATGCAGCGCCTGGGCGATCCTGCGCCGCTCCCGCTCCTCGCTGAGTGCGAGCTCCGCCGCCAGCGACCGGAGCTTCGCCTGGTATTCGGCCAGCCGCCGCTCCGACCACTTGCGCTCGATCACCTCCCCCAGGCGCTGGGCGATGACGTTGAGCAGGTTCCGCTCCTCGTGGAGAAAGGGGCCCTCTTCCCGCTCGGGACGCTCTTCGGCGTAGCTTACGGCGACCGCGCCGACCGGGGCGCCCTGAACGATGATGGGACACTGCTGGATCCAGGGGCCGGGGACGAAGCGGCGGGTCCGGTATTCTTTTCCCTCCAGCACCACCCGCGTCCCCGCGACTTCCGGATACTGCCACGCCACCGGAATCACCTGGATCATGCGCCGGATCACGCCGTCGAGCGTCAGGCCCTTCCCTTCCGAAATCTTGCTTATGGAGTAGAGGCAGTCCAGCTCCTTCAGCCGTTCGGCCAGGAAACGGCGTGGATCGTTCGGGACTCTGCTGCGGTTCGGCATCCCCCCGTTTCCCTCCATTGGATGAAGGGCTTCGCTCCGTTGGATGAGGCCCTTTTCACCTACGGGGATGGTCGATTCCAGCGTATGCCCGATTGCCCTTCCCCCGCACATCGGTGATGATGACTTATGATACCAGATCTCCGGCCCCCCTTCAGCCCGAGCGGGCGGAAGGACGGCGGCCGGGGGGATCCCGATGGGCGCCATTATGACAGACTCGAGGAGACCGGTTTCTTTGCCATCACCCCTGGAGGTGCGCCCCGCCGCCCGCCGCGGCCTGCCGCGGCCGCGCTTCCCGGAATCCGGCCCGGCGCGTTTTCGGGTCAGAATCCGGAGTTCCGCCCGAAAATTCTGCGATCCGTCGGTCCCGGCAGCCTGCTGACCCAGCCGCCGCCGGGACCCTGAGGATTGCGCCCCCGCTCGCATAGCAGTCCGCCAAAACAGATGACATTCAGGCCCCGGCCGGACCTCCGGCCCGGGCACACGGAGATTAAAGGAGATTTCCCATGGCAAAACGGCGTATCCATATCACCGATTACGATATGCAGCGTCTTCGGAAGCTGCTCGAGGGAACCCAGTACTGGAACCAGAAGGACAAGGAGTATCTCTCCCATCTCGAGGAGGAGATGGACCGGGCGGTCGTGGTCCCTTCCGAGAAGATCCCGCCCGACGTGGTCACCATGAACACGCAGATGCGGGTGACGGACCTGGACACGGAGAAGAAGATGACGATCCAGCTGGTGTTCCCGAGCGAGGCCGATTTCGAGAAGGGGAAGATCTCCATCCTGGCCCCCATCGGCACCGCCATGATCGGGTACCGCGCGGGGGACACGGTGACATGGGAGGTCCCCAACGGCACGCGCCACCTGAAGATCGAGGAGATCGTCTATCAGCCCGAGGCGGCGGGGGACTTTCACCTGTAGCCGCCTCCCGGCCGGGGACCGCGGCGGTCAGTCTTCGAGGTATTTGATCTCGAGGGCCGTGTAGGCCTCCTTCATGGAGGCCTTGGTCTCGGCGATGACCCAGAGGACATCCCCCGCCTCGAGGACCGTGGTCCCGTTGGGGGAGATGAATTTCCCCCCCCTCCGGATGAGCGAAATGAGCGCCGCCTTGGGGAACCGCAGGTCCACGATCGGCTTCCCCACCGCGGCGCTCTCCTTCGACAGCTCGATCTCCACGAACTCCGATTTGACGCTGTCGGAGAGCTCGAAATCGGCGTGCGTCATCCGCTTGACCCGGACGGGGAGGAGGAGCCGGAGCCGGCGCGCCACCCAGGGGATGGTCGTCCCCTGGATCACCACCGAGGTCAGCGAGACGAAGAAGACGATGTTGAAGATCATCTGGGCTTTTTCCACCCCCGCCAGCAGCGGGTAGGTCGCGAAGACGATGGGCACGGCCCCCCGCAGGCCGACCCAGGCGATGAAGGTCTTCCCCCGCCGCTTTCTCCTGAAAAAGAGGAGGCTCAGAAACACGGCGAGCGGGCGCGCCACGAGGATCAGGAAAAGGGCCATGCCCAACCCGATCCCCATGACGGGGATCAACTGGCTCGGGAAGACCAGCAGGCCCAGCGTGATGAAGAGCGTGATCTGCATGAACCAGGCGACGCCGTCGAACCACCGGAGGATCTGCCGCTTGTGGATCAGTTCCTGGTTCCCCAGGATGACGGCGGCCAGGTAGACGGCCATGAAGCCGTTGCCGCCGGCGAAGGAGGCTGCGCCGAAACTGAAAAGCATGATGGCGATCATCAGGACCGGGTACATCCCTTCGTAATCGAGCCGGATCCGGTTGAACACCTTCGCCCCCAGGTACCCGATGACGAGCCCGAGGATGAACCCGACGACGAGCTGCCGGAAAAAGAGGAGGGTCACGGCGCCCGGGGAGGCTTCCGGGTGGGAGATCAGCTGGGTGAAGGTGATCGTCAGCACGTAGGCCATCGGGTCGTTGCTGCCGCTTTCGAGCTCCAGGGTGGGGCGCAGCCTCCCCTTGAGCGAGAGGCTCTTGGAGCGCAGGATGGAGAAGACCGCGGCCGAATCGGTCGAGGAGACGATGGAACCGAGGAGCAGGCCTTCATATAGGGTGAAATCGGTGATGGCGTGGATGAAGAGCCCCACGAAGACGGCGGTCAGGAGCACCCCGAGGGTGGAGAGGCTGATGCCGTGCCACACGATCGGGCGGATGGTCCTCCAGTCGGTCTCGAACCCCCCCGAGAAGAGGATGAAGTTGAGCGCGATGACACCGACGGCCTGGGCGATGAGCGGGTTGTTGAACTGGATCCCCCCGATCCCTTCCGAACCGGCCAGCATGCCGATCCCCAGGAAGAAGACCAGGACCGGGACACCCACCCGGTAGGACGTCTTCCCCGCGATCAGGGAGATGAAGATCAGGATGGAAGCGATCAGGATCGCGTTTTCGAACGTCAGGATCATGGGATTGCCTTGAAGCGTTTCACCATTTTTCCCCGAGGATCCGGGAACGTTTGTCCTGATACTCCTCTTCGGTAATCAGCCGGTCGCGCCGCAGGTTCTCCAGCCGCCTCAGCCTCGTTTCGAAGTCTTCCGCGGAGCCCTCGACGACGACCTCACCCAGGGAGTCGGCGCAGGCCCCTCCCCCCGCCCTCAGCACGCGGGCGAAGGAAACGATGAGGACCAGGCAGACGACGACCCAGATCAGGAAAAAGGCCCCGATCAGCAGCGACATCCCCGGCTCCGAGGAGGAGCTCTCGCGGAGCACGACCCCGGCGAACACGAGGCCGAAAATCAGGAAGAGGGCGGCGACGACGATCCCCGCTTTCGCCTGGCGGGCGACGATGCCCCCGGGCTTGAGTTGAAATTTCTCGGACATGGCTTCTCCCTGCTCGTGCTCCGTTCTGCGTTTTCCACTGTTCCGCGCGGACCCGGATGCATTAGAATGACCCCTCCGGAGAGTGCGTCTTTCCGGACGATATCGTCAACAGAACATATCAGAGAAGGGCATGTCAATGACCGCAAAAAAAGCAGCAGCGCCTCCAGTGAAAAAAAGCGCGCCTGTCGAGTCCTCCTATAACCCTTTCGTAACCGCTCAGCAGCAGTTCGACCGGATCGCCGGCATGCTGGGCCTGGACGGGCCGACGCGGGACCTGCTCCGCAACCCCATCCGCGAATATCATTTCAGCATCCCGGTACGGATGGACAAGGGGGGGATCCGGATCTTCCGCGGCTTCCGGGTCCAGCACAACGACGCGCGCGGCCCGTGCAAGGGGGGGATCCGCTTCCACCCGATGGAGACGATCGACACGATCCGGGCCCTGGCCATGTGGATGACGTGGAAGTGCTCGGTGGTGGACATCCCGCTGGGGGGGGCCAAGGGGGGGATCGTGTGCGACCCGCACAACCTCAGCCTGAACGAGATCGAGCAGCTCTGCCGGGGCTGGGTGCGGCAGATCGCCCGGGACATCGGCCCGAACCTCGACGTGCCCGCCCCCGACGTGATGACCAACCCGCAGGACATGCTCTGGATGCTGGACGAGTACGAGAAGATCGCCGGCGGTCGCTACCCCGGCTTCATCACCGGCAAGCCGGTCAGCATCGGGGGGTCGCTCGGACGCACCCAGGCCACGGGGTATATGGTGGTCCTGACGGTGCGCGAGGCGCTCAAGGAGCTCAACCTGAAACCGGAAAACACCACCGCCAGCATCCAGGGGTTCGGCAACGTGGCCCAGTACGCCGTGGAGCTCTACCACAAGATCGGCGGGATGGTCGTCTCGGTGTCGAGCTGGGATCCCACCGACAACAAGACCTTCTGCTGCCGAAAGAAATCGGGGATCCGGTTCGACGAGCTCAAGTCGATCAGCGACCCCTTCGGCACCATCAACCGGGCCAAGGCGCAGGACCTGGGGTACGAAATCCTCCCGGGCGAAGCGTGGCTCGAGCAGGACGTGGACATCCTGATCCCGGCCGCGGTGGAGAACCAGTTGACGGCCGACACCGTGCCGAAGGTGCACGGCCGCGTGAAACTGGTGGCCGAGGGGGCCAACGGGCCGACGACGCCCGAAGGGGATGTCCTGCTCGACAAGCGCCGCATCTTCATGGTTCCCGACATCCTCTGCAACGCCGGCGGGGTCACCTGCAGCTATTTCGAGCAGGTCCAGGGGAACATGAACTACTACTGGGAAGAAAAGGAAGTGTTCGACAAGCTCGATTCCAAGATGACGAACGCGTTCCACGCCGTTGTGGACGTCTCCCGGAAGCAGGGGATCCCCATGCGGGACGCCGCCTACGTCCTGGCCGTCAACCGAGTGGCGCGCGCGTGCAAGGACCGGGGCTGGTGCTGACCCCCTCCCCCCCGCCCGGCGCGGAAACCGGGCGGGGGGGAAAAGCGCCGATCGCCGCGGGAATCCCGGGAGGCGGGCCATGGAAAGCCGATCGCTCAACAAGCTCCTGGTCGACCTGAAGGAGCGGGCCAAGGAACTCAACTGCCTCTACGAAATCGAGGAGGTCCTGAGCGCGCCGGAGTTCACGCTGGAGGACACCTTCCGGAGAATCGTCCGCACCCTCCCGTCCGGGTGGCAGTTTTCCGACATCTGCCAGGCCCGTATCGTCTACGACGACATCGATGCCCGGACGGACGGCTTCCGCCCCTCCCCCTGGATGCAGCACTCCGACATCCTGGTCCAGGAACAGGTCGTGGGCCGCATCAGCGTCTGCTATACCGAGGAGCGCCCCCCCGCCGACGAGGGCCCCTTTCTCAAGGAAGAGCGCAAGCTGATCAACACGATCGCGGACCGTCTCAGGCACCGGATCCTCTACACCAAGCTCAAGTCGGTCTTCGAGACCCACAAATTGAAGGAGGAGCCCTCCTCCGAGTGGGCCGTGATCCTGGACCTGCTGCGCCGGACGGACCCCAAGCTGCTCACCCGCGTCTCCCGGAAGATGCTGAACCACCTCTCCTGGTCCGGTTATGAAAAGGCCCACCGCATCCTGGAACGGATCAGCCCGTCCCTGCAGGGGGAGGACGAGGAGCCGGACGAGAACCGGCCGCTCAGGATGGGGGCGGTCGAGGACCTGCAGTCGGCGAGCGAGGAAATCTTCCGCCTGGCGGGCAAGCACATGGGGGAAGCCGAGATCATCGGGTTCATCCACAAATGGATCCAGGAGGACCGGTCCGGGTTCCTGATCAAGGCGCTCGAAAACCCCAACTCCTCGCTGCACGAGATCTCCGGCGCCATCGAGCGCTACCGCCACCTCATCCCACAGGGGGTGGAGCTCTCCTCCCCGCGCGAACGCACCTTCCGCGTCTCGCTGATCCAGCGGGTCCTGAGCGACGACGCCGAGTTCGTCCAGGTCGCCAAGCAGTTCATCAGCGTCAACGATTTCCACGGTCTTTTCGAACGGACGATCTACCCCGCCGAAAGCCACGGCCGGCTCGGGGGGAAAGGGGCGGGCCTGTTCGTCGCCTCCCAGGTCCTGAAGAAGAAGGCGGAGGAGCAACCCCTCCTCAAGGGGGTCCGGACGCCGAAGACGTGGCACATCACCTCCGACGGGCTCTACGATTTCATCAACTACAACGACCTGGAAGAGATCGCCGAGCACAAATACAAGGACATCGGCCAGGTGCGGGGCGAGTACCCCGCCATCGTCCAGGTGTTCAAGAGCGCCTCCTTCCCCCCCGAAATCGTCAACGGGCTCTCGATCGCGCTCGACGACCTCGGCGAGGTCCCGCTGATCGTGCGCAGTTCCAGCCTGCTCGAAGACAGCCGGGGGACGTCGTTCGCGGGCAAGTACAAGAGCCTCTTCATCGCCAACCGGGGGACCAAGCGCCAGCGCATGCTCGAGCTCCTCGACGCGGTGGCGGAGGTGTACGCCTCCACCTTCGGCCCCGACCCGATCGGCTACCGCGCGCAGCGGGGGCTGACCGATTTCCACGAGGAGATGGGGATCATGATCCAGGAGGTGGTGGGGACCCGCGTCGGCCCCTGGTACCTCCCCGCCTTCTCGGGCGTGGCCTTCAGCCGCAACGAATACCCCTGGTCCCGCCGCCTGCGGCGCGAGGACGGGCTGCTGCGCATGGTGCCGGGGCTCGGCACCCGGGCGGTGGACCGGGTGCAGGACGACTACCCGATCCTCGTCTCGCCCGGGCAGCCGACGCTCCGGGTCAACGCCACCGTCGAGGAGAAGGTGCGCTACTCCCCACGGTGCATCGACGCCGTCAACCTGGAATCGGGACTGTTCGAGACGGTCGAGATCCGCGAGCTCCTCGGCCGCCACGCGGCCGAATACCCGATGGCCCACGAGCTCGTCTCGATCCTCGAGGACGGCCGGCTGGTGCAGCCGTGGAGCAGCGGGCTCGACGGCGAGGCCGACCGGTGGGTGGTGACCTTCGAGGGCCTGCTGGGGAGGACCCCCTTCGTCGACCAGGCGGCGGAGATCCTGCGCACCCTCGAGTCGGAGTTCGGGGCGCCCGTCGACCTGGAATTCGCGCACGACGGCACCGATCTCTACCTGGTGCAGTGCCGGCCGCAGAGCTACAGCCCGAGCGCGCACCCTCCCCCGATCCCGCGGGACATCCCGAAGGAGCGGATCCTGTTCACGGCCAACCGGCACGTCACGAGCGCCTCCATCACCAACCTGACCCACATCGTCTACATCGACCCCGGCAGGTACGCCGAGCTGCCGAGCCGGGCCGACCTGCTCGCCGTCGGCCGGGCCGTGGCCGCGCTGAACCAGCTCCTGCCCAGGCGCCGGTTCATTCTCATGGGACCGGGGCGCTGGGGGAGCCGCGGCGACATCCGGCTGGGGGTGAATGTCTCCTATTCGGACATCAACAACACCGCCATGCTCGTGGAAATCGCCCTCAGGCGGCAGGACTACGTCCCGGAACTCTCCTTCGGCACCCACTTCTTCCAGGACCTGGTGGAGGCGTCGATCCGCTACCTCCCCCTCTACCCCGGAGACTGGGGCACCCTGTTCAACGACGCCTTCTTCGAGCGCTCGCCCAACCGCCTGGCCGACCTCCTCCCCGATTTCGCCCACCTCGCCGACACGGTGCGCATCATCGACGTGGCGCACGCGGCCCCGGGGATGGCGGTGCAGGTGCTGATGAACGGGGAACTGGGCGAGGCGATCGCCCTGCTCGCGGAACCTTCGCCCGGAGAGCCGTTCGAAGCGCCGTCCGTTTTCGGCAAGGCCGGCCCCGGGGCGGGGCCGGGGCGGGCGGCGGAGCCGGGGGTCAACCTCCACTGGCGCTGGCGCCTGGAGAGCGTGGAGCGCATCGCCGAGCTCCTCGACCCGGCGAGGTTCGGCGTCAAGGCCCTCTACCTGTTCGGAAGCACCCAGAACGGGACCGCCGGCCCCGAGAGCGACATCGACCTGCTCGTTCACTTCGCGGGAACCAGGGCCCAGGAAAAGGATCTCCTCTCCTGGCTCGAGGGGTGGAGCCTCTGCCTCAGCCACCTGAACCACCTGAAAACGGGTTGCAGGACGGACGGATTGCTCAGCGTCCACCTCGTCACCGACCGCGACATCAAAAACAGGACCAGCTACGCGGTCAAGATCGGGGCCGCCGGCGACCCGGCCCTGTTCATCCCCATCGGCCGGGGGGCGGGAGGCTGATCCTCCCCATGGTCACCGGCGTTCGCTTCCCCTATTATTGAGACGAGGATCGTATGGGCGGGTGTTTTTTCGTGTCGGATCTCCACGGCCGCGAGGACCGTTACCGGAAGCTGTTCGCAGCCATGGAGCGGGAAATCCCCGCGGCGGTATTCCTGGGGGGGGACCTCTTCCCCTCGGGCCTGGGCGCCGTCGCGGGCGCGGGGGAGTACGAGAGCTTCGTCGAAGAGTTTTTCGCCCCCGGGTTCGAGCGGCTCAGGTCCGGCATGGGGCCCCGGTGCCCCCCCGTTTTCCTGATCCCGGGGAACGACGACGCCCGGACCGAGGAGGGGGCCCTCCGCCGGCACGAAGCCGGGGGCCTCTGGCGCCAGGTGCACAACGCCGCGGTCCCCTGGGGCGATTACGCCGTTTACGGCTACGCCTTCGTCCCGCCCACCCCCTTCATGCTCAAGGACTGGGAGCGCTACGACGTGTCCCGGTACCTCGACCCCCTCTGCGTGGCGCCGGAGGAGGGGTGGCTGACGGTGCCCGTGGAGCCGGGCAGGCTGAAACACCAGACGATCCAGTCGGACCTGGAGCGCCTCACCCGGGGGAGGGACCTCGCACGCGCGATCTTCCTCTTCCACGCCCCCCCCTACGACACGGGGCTCGACCGCGCCGCCCTGGACGGGCAGAAATACAAGCACGTCCAGTTGGACGTTCACGTCGGAAGCATCGCCATCCGGCGCTTCATCGAATCGAGACAGCCGCTCGTGACCCTGCACGGGCATATCCACGAATCGGCCCGTCTCACGGGAACGTGGATGGAGCGGATCGGCAGGACCGTCGCCCTCTCGGCCGCCCATGACGGCCCCGAACTGGCCCTCGTCCGCTTCGATCCCGCCCGCCCGGGGGAGGCGACCCGGGATCTGCTCTGATCCCGGTCCCGATCAAGCGCTTTCTTTCCCTGGGTTTGCCCCGCCCCCCCCATAAATGGGCGCCAGGCGGCAAAGAGGGCTGGAAAGATACTAATAGATTTTATATCCTTATAAGTTTGTGGAATGATTTGAAGGTTTGTTCAATTCAACCGAAAGGCGGTTTGCGGATTTTCCCCCGGCCCCCGTCACCCGGAAGGTTTCCCCGGACGGCCGCAGGGTTCCCGGATTCATACAATCGATCACAACACGTCCTTATTAATAGGCCCCGGTTGTTTTCTCCCCATGGAGGAAAAGGACAGGGCAAAAGTTTGCCACGAGAGAGAACCGGAAATGACCAAGAAAATCGATATCACCGAGCTCATCCTCCGCGACGCCCACCAGAGCGTGATGGCCACGCGGATGTCCCTGGAAGACATGGTCCCCGCATGCGAAGACCTGGACAAGGCGGGGTACTGGTCCGTCGAATGCTGGGGGGGCGCCACGTTCGACTCCTGCATCCGATTTTTGAATGAAGACCCCT